>NZ_WANV01000029.1 GCF_015521605.1 Thermococcus sp. | reverse complement strand
AGGGGTATCACCCTTATCGCGTCCCCCCTGATCTCAACCAGCCCAACGACGGTTGAGTATATCCTGTTGCCTTCCCTGAACGTCCCTCTTCCGCTCTTAAACGGCCCCTGGGCAAGTAAAGTCCCAGGAACCACCAGTTCCCTATTTTTTACAAAAATCCGTCTCATAGTCCCTTCCTCTCTATCAGTTTAGTTATCGCATTGCCCTTCGTGAGGGCATTAAGCTTCTCATAAAACTCCTCCTCGACTCCTCCGGGAATCTCGATGAGGAACATCCACGAGCCGTCGCTGGCCCACTCTTCGCGCTTTATAGTTCCAAACTTCCTTACCTCTCCGTATGCCCTGCCCACGTAGTCGCCGGGTATCTTCACTGCTATAACCTTCATCTCAAGCTTTATCGGGAGGAGGGGCCTTATGGCCTTGATAACACCCGGGACCTGCGCCTCGGCATCCTTGAACAGGTCGATGTGAACCCCTGCCTCTTCCATCGCCCGGAGGATTCTATCAACTGGGTGCGGATAGCCCGTCCTTGGATCCACGGCGTGCCTGTGAATCACCGTCGCTATGTAGCGCCTCTTATCTTCGAGCATCTGCCTCCTCTGCTCTGCTGTGAGCTGAACGTCACCCTTGCGAAGGATTACCTTTGCCACCTCGTAGGGGTCGCTGGTGCCGAATATCTTCTCCATCTCGTGCTCGCTGGCCTTGTCGCCCTTGTGGGCGTCCTTGAAAACGTAGGGGGTGGCGAGGATCTCCTCTATGGGAACGTCCTTGCCCTCCTTGAAGTCCCTCGCGAGGTAGGGGTCAACGAGTATCTCGAAGGTCTCACCGTGCGTCTTCAGACGGGCGATGACGGCCTTATCAACGCTTATGGGCATCGCCCGTCACCTCAGTAGTTGCTGTCCAGCTCGGAGTAGTCCTCTTCCCTCTCCTCGACTTCCTCTTCCTTGACCTCTTCGAGGATCTCCTCAAGGTACTTGGCAACGTCCTCCTTGCCGAGTTTCTTCCAGCGCTTGTCTTCGGTAGTTATGTAGGCGACCTCTATGCTGTCCGGGCTGGGCTCCTCAAGGGTCTTCGCGAGCGCCATTATTGCCAGCTTTATTGCCCCCTCCATGCCTATGTCGTCGGTGTAGTGCTCCTCAAAGATTGCCATGACGGTGTTCCTTCCGCTGCCTATTGCCACGGCCTTCCACTCGAAGTAAGCCCCGCTTGGGTCAGTCTCGTAGAGTTCGGGCTCCTCGTTGACGCCCGCCATGAGAAGGGCGGCGCCGAAGGGCCTCACACCGCCATACTGGGTGTGGGCCTGCTTGAGGTCGCAAATCTTCTTCACCAGAACGGTGAGCGGAACGGGTTCGCCGTAGGTGAGCCTGTAAACCTGGGCCTCCAGCCTGGCCCTGTCAACGAGAACCCTTGCGTCAGCAATTATGCCGCTCGGGGCGGCCGCTATGTGGTCGTCGATCTGGAAAATCTTTTCGTAGCTGCTCGGCTCGATGAGCTTGCTGGTTATCCTCTTCTCAACGGCGAGGACGACACCTTCCTTCCACTTAACACCAACGGCGGTTGCTCCCCTCTTAACGGCCTCCCTTGCGTAGTTTACCTGGAAGAGCCTTCCGTCAGGGCTGAAAACAGTAATGGCCCTGTCATAACCTGCCTGTGGTGGTACAAACGCCATTTTACATCACCTCTAACGTATTATCGTCATATCTCCTACTCTCTGCCCATACTTCTCGGGCGGCATAATTAAGCTTTTCTATTCACCCCGCAAGGCGAGCATCGCCATCTTTCTGGCTATTCTCCTGGCAAACTCCAGCGGAATGAATGCGATTACGAACAGTATCGAGGCCAGAATCAGGGAGGGTTCCCGTCCGATGGGCTGAACTATCATCATCCCAAAGGCCACCAGCAGAAAGCCCATGCCGAACGCGAGAAACTTCCGGTAGGTTTTGTTCATCATCTCAAGGGTTTCCTCCATCCCTCTCACCGAGGCCTTTTTATTCCGAACCCGTTTTAAGTCTTTGGTGCTGCCGATGGAATGTCCGTTCTGCAATCCAAGCGATGAAGTTATCCTCTATGAAGACGGGCTGATCAGAATACTCCTTGACTCGTATCCTGCGAGCAGAGGACACCTCCTGGTCGTTCCAAAGAGGCACGTGGAGAGCTGGGAAGAACTGACGGAAGAAGAAAAGACCGCACTGGTCAAAGGTATAGAACTCGCGATGAAAAAGCTGAGGGAGGTTCTAAAACCCGATGCCTTCAACGTCGGCATGAACCTCGGAAGTGCCGCCGGCCAGACTGT
>NZ_WANV01000028.1 GCF_015521605.1 Thermococcus sp. | reverse complement strand
TTTTCCTCAGCTTCCATGCCAAGAGGACAAAGGTGCCAGCGCCCAGGAGGCCTTCACCCCTGATGCCGTTGAGCTCAAGGATTATGTCGTAGGGCACTAACCAGAATGCCAGAAAGCCAATGACTAGGGCGTACTTTCCCCTTTCGTCCAGACGGGCGGGCGTGGAGTAGAAGTGCAGCGTTACGAGGAGTCCCAGGAGGGACGTCACGACCGGGGGCATCGGAGAGCGCGGAAGGGTGGTGGATATCAAAAACAGGATAGAAGACACCAGGAGGCCGTAGAGGAAAGGATGTCTCCTCGGGAATGTCCCATCAAAGAGGGCCTCCCTTTTTATTTTCCTGGCCATCAGGAGCAGGGAAATCGAGAGGATTGCCGTGAGGAGATACTGGAGTGCAGGTGCTCTGTATGAACCAAGGACGGCGAAGAACACTGCACCGGACAGCAGAAACGACGCTGATGTAAGCAGGATTCCCCGCTTTCCGAGAAGACTCTCGTTCCGGAACTCCGGATAGAGGGCATCAATCACCATTATTGGAACCGCTATGCTCATCAGGGAGTGGAATATCGTCAGCCATACCGCCCAGACGGTGTTAACCCCCCATGCTCTTCCATAAACCCCAAGGATTCCAAGGTCGGGCCATTTCGGATTGAACCAGGATTTTATGACGAGCCCCTCCTCCACGATCCCGTAGACAAAGCCGAGTAGCATGAGTCTCAGGTAGTTTCTCCCCCACCGGACCCAGGCCTCGCGAACGAGGAGAACGCCCGCACCGTAGTATGCCCACAGAAGGGGGAACGATAGCGGATTGGTAAGTGCCTCCAGGGGAGGGGTAGAACCGCTCAGCACCTCTGCGAAGAACGGGGACAGGAATGACATGACCAGAGCAACCCTGATTCTGCGCTCCATGGAGGGGGCTTGTGCAAAGGGTGATTTATACCTTCCCCTCCTGCCTAATCTGGTTAGTTGCTCTCTGTCCGGTGCAACACCAAAGGTTGATAACACCTAGCTTAAAAAACCGTTAAAAACGTGCTACTTAATTGCCAATTGGTGATACCATGCTCGCGCTCAACCGTCTCGTAGAAGAAAAGGATGCAGAAAAAATCCTTGAATACGCCCGCGAGTTTCACGGCCACGTCTGTCCATACCTCGCTCTTGGAATAAGGGCGTCGCTGATAGCCATGGAGGAACTAGGCGTCGGAAGGCTCGACTACTCTGGAAGCGTCGATGAGTCCATTCTTGCCATGGTCGAGGTCAACAGTTGCTTTACTGACGGCGTCCAGGTGACGACAGGCTGCACGCTGGGAAACAACTCCCTGATATACATCGACCTCGGCAAGACCGCCCTGACCCTCGTCAAGCGCTCCACATGGGAGGGCGTTAGGGTCTACGCCGACGCTGAGAGGCTGAGGAAGTACTACCCTCGGGGCACGACCGAACTCTTCAATAGGGTCGTTAAGGAACGGAGGGGAACCCCGGAAGAGCGGAAGCGTCTCTGGGAGCTCTGGGAGGAGATAGCCCGCACCATGCTGGAGCTCCCAAAGGACGAGTTCAAAATCGAGCGTGTTAGGGTTCCCCCGGTGGAGCAGGCGCCGATAGTGGAGAGCGTTCGCTGCTCGAAGTGTGGGGAGCTGGTCATGGAAACCCGGGTCGTTTACATAAACGACGAACCCTTCTGCCTCCGCTGTGAGGGAGAGGTGTATCGTGCGGTGGTTGGAAGGGGAATAGTTGACGTCTCGCCGAGGGGGTGCTGAGATGAGGAGGCTCCTTGCTCTGTTGCTCGTCCTCATGGTGGTTTCAATAAGCGGCTGCATCGGGAATGATACAATCACCGAAAGTGGGAAGGCAACGATAACCGTCACGGACGCCCTTGGGAGGAGTGTGGAGGTTCCCGCGAAGGTGAGCCGGGTGGTTGCCGTGGGCCCGGGAGCGCTGAGGCTTGTTGTTTACCTCAACGCAAGCGACATGGTGGTTGGCGTGGAGGACTTTGAGAAGAGCTACAACTTTGGAAGGCCATACATCATAGCCCATCCTGAACTCAGGAAACTGCCCACAGTGGGCCCCGGTGGGCCTGGCAAGCTGCCCGACTTCGAGGCGCTCGTAGAGCTGAAGCCCGACGTTATCTTCATAACCTACGTGGACAGGAAGACTGCCGATGAGATACAGTCGAAAACCGGCGTTCCGGTCGTTGTTCTAAGCTACGGTCAGCTAACGACCTTTGAGGATGCGGATCTGTTCAAGTCCCTTGAGCTGGCCGGCAAAATCCTCGGAAGAGAGAAGAGGGCGGAGGAGGTAATAAACTTCATTAAGGCAACCCAAGAGGACCTGATGGAGCGCACGGCGGACGTTGAGCCCAAGACGGTTTTCGTTGGCGGCATCGGTTACAAGGGTGCTCACGGCATGGAGAGCACCGAGGCAAGCTATCCGCCGTTCATTGTTGTCCACGCCAAGAACGTTGCCGATGAGCTTGGAAGCGGCCACCAGTTCATTGACAAGGAGAAGCTCCTTGAGTGGCAGCCTGATTACATCTTCATCGACGAGGGCGGCCTCCAGCTAATCCTCGATGATTACTCCAAGACTCCGGACTTCTACGCCTCGCTCAGAGCAGTGAAGGAGGGCAACGTCTACGGCATACTGCCCTACAACTTCTACACAACAAACATCGGAACGGCCCTAGCCGATGCGTACTTCATA
The DNA here is from genome assembly GCF_015521605.1 of Thermococcus sp. Taxonomy (NCBI): domain Archaea; kingdom Methanobacteriati; phylum Methanobacteriota; class Thermococci; order Thermococcales; family Thermococcaceae; genus Thermococcus; species Thermococcus sp. The sequence continues at coordinate 39,368 of NZ_WANV01000028.1, read as the reverse complement.
GGAAAGGTGCTCTATCCTGAGAAGTTCAGCGACGTGGACCCTGCAAAGAAGGCGGACGAAATATACACGTTCCTTTTAGGGAAGCCCGTCTATGACGTCATGAAAGAACAGTTCGGCGGCTTTGGTAAGATAGACCTCTCCAACGGGACGGTCAGCTACTCACTGCCGGTCTCACCGTGATGGAGATGGACTACGAAGGCTATGTGGCAAAAAGGGTCTTCATTGGCCTTTTTCTTTCTCTCTCAATCATGGTGGTTAGTCTGTACGCCCTTTCCCACGGGGCCTATTCGCTCTCCGTGAGGGAGGTCGTTGACGCCCTCTTCGGCGGCGGAACGGACAGTGCCCGGCTCATAGTCTGGAACATAAGACTTCCAAGGATAGTTGCCGGACTTTTGGTCGGTGCCTCCCTGGCCATAGCGGGCGCGGTCATGCAGGGCTTTCTTAGAAATCCACTGGCCACGCCGTTCACGATGGGCGTCTCTCATGGGGCGATGTTTGGTGCTTCCTTTGCGATACTCCTTGGAGCGGGCTACGCGGAAAGCTCCGGGAGAATTTCACTGGACAACCCCTACGCTGTTGTCCTCTTTGCTTTCATCGGTGCTATAAGCGCCACAGCTGTGATTCTGACACTTGCAAGGCTTAAGGGACTTAGCCCGGAGGCGATAATCCTGGCCGGTGTTGCCATGAGCTCGCTGTTCGTGGCCCTAACAACGCTCGTTCAGTACTTTGCGGATGAGCTTCAGCTGGCCGCTATGGTCTACTGGAGCTTCGGCGACCTCGGGAGGGCCACTTGGCGGGAGGATTTGATGCTGTTCGCGGTTTTTGTTCCTGTTTTTGTGTATTTTGTCGTTAAGCGCTGGGATCTGAACGCATCCGTTATGGGTGATGAGGTAGCCAAGAGCGTTGGCGTTGACGTTGAGAGGGTTCGCCTCATCTCGACGTTTCTGGCGGCTTTAGTAACCTCCGTAAGCGTTGCTTTTGTGGGTGTCATTGGCTTTATAGGGCTGATAGCGCCCCACGCCGTCAGACTTGTGGCCGGGGGAGACTATCGCTTTCTTGTTCCTCTATCTGCCTTGGCGGGCGCTTTGCTATTGGTGGCAGCGGATACGGTTGCACGGCTTGTTCTGTCCCCTATGATTCTGCCGGTTGGCATAGTGACGTCATTCCTCGGTGCTCCCGCCTTTATATACCTCCTTGTAAGGATGGAGGGGAGGAAATGAGTGCCGTAAAGGTCACGGACCTTCACTTCACCTACAACGGTTCGGAGGTTCTGAGGGGAATCAACCTTGAAGTTGATGAAGGTGAATTTGTGGCCATACTCGGCCCTAACGGTGCAGGTAAGAGCACGCTCCTCAAATGTATCGCGGGCATATTGGAATGTGACGCCGTGGAGATTCTTGGGCGGCCCATACGTGAATACTCCCGAAATGAACTGGCAAAGGTTCTCGCCTACGTGCCGCAGAGATACGAACCGGGTTTTATGACGGTGTTTGACACCGTTCTTCTTGGCAGGAGGCCTTACATGGGGCTGAGACCATCGAAGGGCGACGTTGAGACGGTACGGAGGGTGATGAGGATTATGGGTATCGGGCATCTCGCCCTGAAGACCACCAACGCGCTGAGCGGTGGGGAGCTCCAGAAGGTCAGCATAGCCAGGGCCTTGGCACAGGAACCAAGGATACTCCTTCTCGATGAACCAACCAACAACCTCGACCTTAAGAGCCAGCTGGAGGTCATGGAAATAGCGAGACACTTCTCCGAGGAGGGAGGGACGTCAATAGTGGTTATGCACGACGTTAACCTTGCCCTTCGATTTGCCCGAAGGTTTATCTTCATGAGTAATGGAGGCATTGTGGCAGACGGCGGAAGGGGAATACTGGAACCGGGCCTCTTTGAGGAGGTTTACGGGGTGAGGGTAAGGATAGAAGAGATTGGGGGAATCCCCATGGTGGTTCCCCTCTCACATCTCGGCCTCTCCGAGGAACTCAAGAAGGTCTAGCAGGCGTGGATCCTTGACCTTTTCTATGACTTTCCCTGCCTCCTCGGCCTCGATCTTCCCATCCTTGTACAGGGCTATCGCCTTCACGGCCTCAAAGAAGTCCGCCAGCTCGGGGAGGGCATTTGCGAACATGTCCATGTGCAGGTAAACCGTCTCGAAGTCGTCCTCAAGGAACAGCTGCCAGAGGACGTCCATGAGCGAGCCGAATGCTATGTCCTCGTAATCGGTACCCCTCGCATGTATCAGGGCGTAGAGGCATTCCTGAAGTGCCGCGTCGTAGTTCTCGTCCTCCTCGAATATTTCCTCAAAGCTGAGGTGGATTTCAACGAGGAGGTCGCTCTTGTTCAGAACCTTCGGCAGAATGCCTGCGAGCATGGCCTTTGCCTCGTAGGTTTCCCCAGATTCAAAGAGAACGTACGCCTTGTGGATAGCTATCTTCAGAACCTCGTCCTCGTCTTCAAGTTCGCGGTATATCTCCTCCGCCTTTTCCATGAGGCCTATGGCCTTCTCGTACTCCTGGAGCTCCTCATGGATGAGCGCCATGGCGTAGTAGATCTTCGCTATGTTCTCCTTGTTCCCCTTCTCGGTTTCCTCTTCGAGAAGAGCCCTGTAGAGGTCGAGGCTCTTTTCAAGCTCCCCTATCAGGTAATAGAGGTCGGCCAGCTCGAACTTTACCTCAAAGGTGTCCTTCTCCTCCGCCATCTTTTCAAACTCGCCCAGCTTGTCTATGCCGAGAAGCTCATGGAAGTAGTAAACGGTGAGCTTGTACAGTTCGAAATCACCACACTCCAGGGCGAGCTTTTCGGCCTTTTCGAGGGCTTCTTTAAGCTCCTCGTCGCCCAGCCCGTCGACCCTGTGGTACAGGAGGGTTGCAACTTTTTTGCAATCCTTTTCCTCGATTGCCTTCAGAATCTCCTCCATGCTAAACACCTCAGAATAGTTAGCCCTCCCGGGTATTTAATGCTTTGGTTAAGCCGGTTTCATTGTGCCCCGGGCTGACTTCTGGGGAAAAATAAATGGGAAGCTCAGCGCCTCCGGAAAAGCGCCGCTAAGACTGCCACAAGGGCCATAATTCCAGGCCCGCAGGTTCCCCCGGATTCAGTTGGAGAAGGCTGATTGCTTGTTGGTGTCGAGCTCTGAGATGCAGTCTCGGATGAGGGGGTTGTTGGGGGACTGCCCGTTTCCGTTGCGGTCGAGGAAGTGGACTGCGTCGTTGACGTCGTGGTAGTGCTGCTCTCTGTCTCGGTGGTCGTCGCTGGAGTGACCTCGGAGACGGTTATGGTAATCCTCCTGACGTCCTCTCCGCCCTCCTCGTCCCTTACGGTTAGCGTTACCGTGTAGTTACCGGGGCTGGAGAAGGTGTGCGTTGGCTCGGCCTCGCCCGAAGTGGCACCGTCACCAAAGTCCCAGCTCCAGCTTATGATGTTGCCGTCCCTGTCGTAGGACTTGTCGGCGAAGCTCACCTCTTCGCCTGCCTTCGGCTCCTTCGGCAGGAAGGTGAAGTCGGCCGTTGGGAGGTAGTTCCTCGGCTGGACGGTTATCTCCTTGTAATAGCTTCCCCTCAGTCCGCTCTCGTCCTCAACAGTTAGCATCACGGTGTAAACTCCGGGCGATGAGTAGACGTGCCTCGGGTTCCTCTCGTCGGAGAAGTTGCCGTCGCCGAAGTTCCAGCTCCAGCTCACAACGCTCCCGTCAGGGTCAGAGGAGCTGTCCACGAAGCTCACTTCATCGCCGGCCCGGAGTTCTGCCGGCGAGTAGCTGAAGAGGGCCTCCGGCCTCTCGTTGGGCTCGACGTTTATCGTTGCACTGCACGTCGAGTTGGCGTTCCAGATGTCGTAGACGGTGAGTGAGAGCCTGTAGGTGCCTTCTCCGGTATAAACGTGCCTCAGCTCGGTGTAGTTGCCCTCAAGGGTTGCGCCATCGCCAAAGTCAAGCTCCCACCTCACCGAACCGTTCTCAGGGTCGCTGAAGTTCAGGTTAAAGCCCACCTCAAGGGGCATCTTGCCGGAGTTCGGCGTTGCACCTATGGAGCACTCCGGGGGATTGTTCAGTGCTTTAAGGGCGTTGAGGTTGATCCGGAACAGCCCGAAGTTTATGAAGATTGGGCTCAGCTCCCTCGCCTCGTAGTATGAGCCCTTGCTCGGGACGTAGAAGTCGAGGACGAGATGGCCATCTTCGCTGTCCGTGTAGATGACCCCTGTCGCGTTGTACCACTTGCTCCCCTCGTCTATCCTGCCCTCGTAGGCGACCAGCACAGAAGTCTCGTTCGAGAACGTAACCTCGTGGGTCGTCAGCTTCTCGTGGCTGTAGTCGCCCTGGACGGAGCCCTCAAACCCCGTGAGAACCTTGCTCCCCAGCGTGCCGCTGAAGGAGAGGGACACCCCAACGGAGAACGTGTTGGCCTGCTTTTCCCAGCTGAGCTGCCTCATGTACTGTTCGTAGGAGCTCTGGACGTTGCTGGCCTCTATGGTGAAGACCCCGAGGACTCTGCTGGCGTCGTAATTCTTGAGGTCGGTTATCCTGGTCGGGTAGGTGTTGATGTCGCCTATTTCATGGAGGTTCGAGTCGTAGCTCTGGAAGTGCACGTTGGGCGGCCCCTTGGGAATCGAGACGAGGACGTACTGCTGTTTGCCGTTTATCACTGCGAGCTCGGGCGGGGATATTATGGGGAACTCGTAGACGTCGTAGTCCGTGCTCACGTATATCGCCCCATCGGCCATGTCGGCGAGCATCTTATGGGTTATCGCGGTTTCGTAGCTCTGGCCGGTCTCGCGCTGGAGCTTCTGGCCGACCATGGTCTTCAGGCCGAGTTTGTACGTGACTAACCCCGGTGCGCTCTGCATGAACTTGAGCTCCGCCGTCATCTTCATGTCGGTGGTGGCCCTGATTGAAGCTGTAGTCGTCTGGGTCTGCTTGCTAGTGTACTCCGCGTAGAAGGTTCCGCTCTCGTTTATGGCGTCGTAGTCAACGGGCGGGGCGTTTATAACCGCCAGAATCTGGTTAACCACGTGGAGGGTGGCCTTGTTAGGAGGACCGACGACTATTGAGTCGCCGTTGAGGTCGCCGACCGCTAAGCCCGCCCCGTAGGTGAACTCAGTCTTGAAGCCGTTGGGGCCGTTTAGCAGGTCACCTATCATGCTGTAGACCCTGACCCTTCCGTCTGACTGTGAAGCCCACACTATCTCAGCTAAACCGTCGCCGTTGACGTCGCCGACGACCATTCTGTCGCCCTTTTGGAAGTTCATCGGGAAGTAGCTGAGCTCCCTGAGGGAGTAGGCGTTGTTCCTGTAGTCTATGCTGAATACGTGGATTCCTCTCTTTGCACCCTTGTTGTCGTTGTCCTGCGTGGCTATGACGAGCTCCTCCCTGCCGTCGAAGTTCACATCGCCAGTACTTACCTCGTCCCTGTCCGTGAGGTCAAAGTACCCGCTGACGTCGAGGGAGGCCCTGTAGATGATGGGGCTGTAGTGAACGGAAAAGTCCAAGTCTATGATGTGGAGCTTGTTCTCGTCGTGGTCGGCCAGTATGATCTCCTGACTACCGTCATCGTCCGCATCAATCGCCGCGAGGCTGTCCCCGTACTCGAAGTCATTAAGCTCTTCCAGCCCGGCCTTGCCCAGGGGCTGAGTGTAGGCCCAATGTGAATCCATAATGGTAATACTGTCCTCGCTCCTGTCCGCAAAGACCAGCTTGAAAGTCCTCCCTGTCCGCATGCACGCCAAATCGTCCCCTTCCTCAAAGTCCACGTCCTTCTTGAAAAGCTCGTTCCCGTACATGTCGTAGGCGTAGATCTTGTCCGTGCTCCTGTCTCCCTGGATTATCTCGTCCTTCCCGTCCCCGTTGATGTCGCACGCTACCAGCTCGTCCCACTTCTCGTAGCCGGTGTGGAACTGCATCATAACTCCACCGCTCTCGTTCTCGTAGCTCCACAGGTAGTCGTCCCTGTCTCCGATGATGATCTCGTTGTTGGGTATCATCGTACCGCCTTGGTTGTCGAGGAAGTCTACCTCCTGAGCGTGAACTGCTGCGAGGGGCATACCAACTAAAAAAGCGACTAGGAGTAAAAATATCAAGAAGACTCCGGTTTTCATAAACACGCCTCCCGAGATCGAGTTTACAAAGGCCTGCAGAAGGGCAAACCTATGTAAACCCATAATACCATTAGCGCTTGAAATATAAAACGATTTTCATGGATTAATGTTACGAAGAACCAGAGAAATCTATATGTTTATCCACCGTTTCGACAGAGTCAACCGACAGTGGGGTTTTAAAGGCCTTCCGAGCACTATACATCATGCTGGAAGTGGTCTTCCTCGGCACAGGCGGCATAATGCCAACCCGGGAACGGAACGTGCCTGCGATAGCCCTTCGGTACAAGGGGGAGGTAATTCTCTTCGATGCCGGAGAGGGCACGATGAGACAGATGAACGCGGCAAAGCTGAGCCCCATGAGGGTCGAGAAAATCTTCATAACCCACTTCCACGGCGACCACTACCTTGGGCTGGCCGCCCTCATACAGACGATGAACCTGTGGGACAGGGAAAAACCCCTCCACATTTACGGCCCCAAATACACCTTTGAGTTCGTCCAGCACTTCCTCAACAGCGGCTTTTTCCGGCCGGGCTTCGATATACACGTCCATGAGCTCGGTGAGACGAGGCTGAAGTTCGGGGACTATGAAATCTGGAGCTTCAAGGTCGAACACGGGATTCCGGCTCTGGGCTACGTCTTTAGGGAAAAAGACCGGCGCGGAAAGTTCCTGCCCGAGAAGTTAAGGGAGTACGGCCTGAGTGAGGGCCCGATACTCGGAAGGCTTGAGCGGGAGGGTCAAATCGAGTGGAACGGCCGGGTAATCCACCTTGAGGACGTCACCGGGCCGAGGCGGAGGGGGCTGAAGGTGGTTTACACTGGGGACACAGAACCCTGCGAGAGGGTCAGGCTCTTCGCCGAGAGGGCAGACCTGCTGATCCACGAGGCGACCTACCTGAACCCCGCCCACAGGGGCGATAGCTATCACTCGACGGTGGAGGAGGCTTGTGAGGTCGCTAAAAAGGCCAAGGTCAAGCTCCTTGCCCTCTTTCACAGGGCCTTCCGCTACACCTACGACGAATACCTGAACGAGGCCTCGCGGATATGCCGGGATTTTGGGGTGGATTTCATAGTTCCGAGGGATTTCGACATTCTGACGTTTAAATCCGGTGAATTCAGCGTGAGAAACCTTCTGGAGGAGAGGAGATGAGCTATCTAAGGTACGTCAAGCTTATAGGCACGATGCACGTTTCGCCGAAGAGCAGGGAGGAGGTAATCAGGACGATACTCACTGAAAGACCCCATGCCGTTGCGATAGAACTTGACAGGGCGCGCTTTCTGGCAATGAATGAGAACCGGCGGCTAACTCTGGAGGAATCACTGCGCTTCGGCAGGAAGGGGGTGATAAACTACGCTTTGGCAAAGGTCGAGGAGAAGCTCGGGGAGGAGTTTGGGATGAAGCCGGGGGAGGAAATGAAAGCTGCTATAAGCGCCGCTCAGACCCTCGGCGTCCCCCTCTACCTCATAGACGAGGACATAAACCTCATACTCTCAAAAATCCTCGCCGCACCTGTGAGGGAAAAGCTCCTCATGGCCCTGGAAGCGCTGGGCCTTTTCCTTCCAGTTGGAGGTGGTCATACTTCAGACCCCATGGCCGAGTACAGGGTCATGATGGTTCAGTTCCGGAGGAGGTATCCCTACCTCTACCGCGTCCTGGTGGAGGAGCGCAACGAGGTCATGGCGAGGAATCTCATCTCAATAGTCGAGAACCTCAAGCTCCGGGGGGTTAAGAGGCCGAGGGTCATAGCCGTCGTTGGCCTCGGCCACAAGCCGGGGATAGAGCACCTTCTCGACAGGGCAGAGGAGGGAAAGCTCCTCTCGCCCTACTGGACTGCGGGGGTGGTATGATGGAAAGAAGGCATCTGGTTTGTCCGCTCTGTGGTGGGTCGGATTTTAAGGTTGAGGAGGGCAAGATAGACAGCAAATGGGGATTCACCGCCCACAAGGTGAAGATAGTCATCTGCAGGAACTGCGGCTATGTCATGATGTTCTACAAGGGGAGAACCATCTGGGACTTCGATTGATTCGTTACTTTTATATTTGGAACCGCCACAGCATTCTTGGGGATCCACCATGAAGGACAGGCTCGAAAAAATGCTCAACGTCAAGATTCTTGAAATCGAGGAGCTTGAGGACAGGATAGTCGTTTACGTTCCGGAGGATCAGGTGAGAATAGCCGTCGGGAGCGGCGGTGCGGCCGTTAAGGCGGCGGAGCTTGTAATCGGCAAGAAAATTGAAGTGAAGGGCAAGTGAATTCCCCTGCGGGGCGTTCTGATGAACTACGAACCCTGGCGGGCTGTGAATAATCCCCGGGGTGCAGGAAGGAGTGAGATCGAAGACCTGCTGATTTCTTTTCTAGTCCTCACTCTGCTCTTTTCCAACTTTGACCCTCACTCTCTCCCCTACGCGGCCGTGGCGGTTCTGACGGCTTTTCTCTTCCACGAGCTCGCCCACAGACAGGTGGCGAGGCACTACGGCTACAGGGCCTACTACAAACGCTGGGAGACAGGCATGCTCCTCGCTCTCCTCGTTGGCATAACCACCCGTCTTCTCACCGGGACGACGTGGATATTCGCCGCCCTAGGCGCCGTTCAGGTTTATGCCCCCTACGCCGTCGACTCTAAGGAAGCCTTCGGGAAGATAGCCCTCGCTGGCCCTCTGACCAACATAGCCGCTGGCATGGTCGCCCTGATCCTTTTGAGAACTGCCCCTCCGTTCACCTCCCTCTGGTGGGTTTTTAGGACGACGGCGGCCGTCAACCTGTGGCTGGCGTTCTTCAACCTGCTCCCGTTCCCTCCGCTGGATGGCTCGAAGGTCGTCCGCTGGAACGCCGGAGCCTGGGCCGTGTCCATCGGTGTTGCCTATCTTCTCTTCAGGTTGGTGTAACACTTTCGGTGATATAGAAGGGAAAGGTTAAATAGGCCCGCCCTTACTTCTATCACGGTGGTTCCCCATGGAGTACAAGAATCCGCTTGGTGTTAATATTGACCTCGAAACCGGAGTTATTCCCGGTGCCAAAAAGCTCGTCAGAAGGCTGAGCGACTTGAAGGGCTACTTCCTCGATGAAGAGGCATACAGCGAGCTCCTCAAGGAAAACCCGGTCGTCTATGAGGTTTATGCAGTAGAGCAAGAAGAGAAGGACGGTGACCTCAACTTCGCAACCACCGTCCTCCACCCGGGCAGGGTTGGTAAGGAGTTCTTCTTCACCAAGGGACACTACCACTCCAAGGCGGACAGGGCGGAGATATACTACGGCATCAAGGGAAGGGGAGGGATGCTCCTCCAGACGCCCGAAGGGAAGGCCGAGTGGATAGAGATGGGCCCGGGGACGGTAGTCTATGTTCCACCATACTGGGCGCACAGAACCGTCAATACGGGCGATGAGCCGTTCATCTTCCTGGCGATTTATCCTGCCGACGCGGGCCATGACTACGGGAGCATAGCCGAGAAGGGCTTCTCCAAGCTGGTCGTTGAGGAGAACGGCGAAGTCAAGGTTGTGGACAACCCGCGCTGGAATAAGTGAGCTTTTAATTTTCCCTTTCTCACCGCAACCCTTATTAACTTCCAATGGTTACATCACTCCCGGTGATACAATGTCATGGGACGCTCTTTACTCATCGGCCTTTGATAAAGTCCGCGGGAACATCGGGAAGGTCGGAGGGGTTCTTCTCGCCTACAACACGAACATCGACGCGGTAAAGTACCTTGACTCCAAGGACCTGGAGCGACGGGTGCGGAATGTGGGGGAGGATGAAGTTCTGAGGTACTCGGACGAACTCCCGGAGAAAATAACCTCCCTTGAGCATCTCTTCGGCGGAATTCTCTGGAGCGTTCGCCGGGGCAAGGCCGCAGAGCTCTTCGTGGAGAGCTGCAGCGTCAGGTTCTACATGAAGCGGTGGGGATGGGACGAGCTGAGGATGGGCGGCCAGGTGGGGATAATGGCCAACCTCCTCGGCGGCGTTTACAACGTTCCGGTCATAGCCCACGTCCCCCAGCTTTCGAGGCTCCAGGCGGAGCTCTTTAAAGACGGCCCTATCTACGTCCCTAAGGTCGAGAACGGAAAGCTCAGGCTTGTCCATCCGAGGGACTTCGCTGGGGACGAGGAGAACTGCATCCACTACATCTACGAGTTCCCGCGTGGGTTCAGGGTTTTCGACTTCGAGGCGCCGAGGGAGAACCGCTTCATAGGCTCTGCCGACGACTACAACCCGAACGTTTACATAAGGCCGGAGTTCCATGAGCACTTTGAGGAGATAGCCTCCGAGTCCGAGCTGGCCGTAATAAGCGGCCTGCAGGCACTCACGGGGGAGAACTACCGTGAGCCCGTTGAGACTCTCAGGGGACACCTTGAAATCCTCAATGATAAGGACATCCCCGTCCACCTTGAATTTGCCTTTACCACCGACAGAACCGTCAGGGAAGCCCTCGTTGATCTTCTCGGGAAGTTCTGGAGCGTCGGCTTTAACGAGGTCGAGCTTGCATCGATAATGGAAGTTGTTGGCGAAGACGAGATAGCCAGGAAGCTCCTTACCCACGACCCGGTTGATCCAGTTGCGGTTACCGAGGCGATGCTCAAACTTGCCGAAAAAACCGGCGTCAGGAGGATACACTTCCACACCTACGGATACTACCTGGCTCTCACGGCTTATAAAGGCGAGTTCATCAGAGACGCGCTGCTCTTTGCGGCTTTGGCAGCTGCAGCCAAGGCAAAGCTTGGTGACGTCCATTCCATAGATGACGTGGTCAAGGCCATGGAGGTCCCTGTGAACGAGAGGGCAAAAGCCGTGGAGGCGGCTCTTGAGGAAAGGTACGGTATGGAGAAGGGAATCGCTGACGTAGATGGCTACCAGCTTTCATTCGTTCCAACGAAGATAGTGGAAAGGCCAAAGTCCACCGTTGGAATAGGCGATACCATCTCAAGCTCCGCCTTTGTCGGCGAGTTTGCACTGCGTCCGTAGAACAAACCTTTTTATTTTGTGTTTCCCAAATTTTTTACGGGATTTCCTTTTCATCTTTGAAAATTATGGCGGGGTGGTCGATTTGCTTTTGGAGGCTCCGGTTTACAAGGAGCTGTTTGGAGCAGTTGAGATTTACGAGGTTCAGAAGGTCATCAAGCTGGACACTCAGACGCGAGACGTGGGGAGCTTTACCGTCACCAATGTGCCCAGGGAGGACATCTACGGCATACTTGAGGACATGGCCATAGTAGTCCCGATGAAAAACGAGAAGCTCCAGTTAGTCGACGGGGTTCTGAAGGCGATACCCCACCAGTGCCCGATAATAATAGTCTCCAACAGCAGGAGGGAGGGGCCCAACCTCTTCAAGCAGGAGGTTGACCTGGTCAAGCACTTCTACAACCTGACCCGGTCGCGGATAGTAATGGTCCATCAGAAGGACAGCGGCATTGCCGCAGCATTCAGAGAGGCGGGATACACCGACGTGCTCGATGAAAACGGTGCCGTGAGAAGCGGCAAGGGGGAGGGGATGCTCATTGGAATACTCATCGCCAAGGCAATTGGAGCCAAATACGTGGGCTTTGTTGACGCGGACAACTACATCCCCGGCTCGGTCAACGAGTACGTGAAGGACTACGCGGCTGGCTTTCTGATGAGCGAGAGTGAGTATGCGATGGTTCGCCTGAGCTGGAGGCATAAGCCAAAGGTCAGCACCAGAGGGCTCTACTTCAAGAAGTGGGGGCGTGTGAGCGAGATAACCAACCGCTATATGAACGCCCTCTTCGGCGTGGCGACCAACTTTGAGACCAACATCATAGTCACGGGGAACGCTGGGGAGCATGCGATGACCCTGAAACTGGCTGAGATTATGCCGTTTTCGACCGGATACTCGATAGAACCCTTCGAACTGGTGCACCTCTTTGAGACCTTCGGCAGGTGGGGCAGCGACCCCCACACGGACGTCTATGACCAGGGGGTTGAGGTCTTCCAGATAGAGACCCTAAACCCACACCTCCATGAAGACAAGGGGAAGGAGCACGTCAGGGACATGATTCTAAGCTCCCTTGGAGCAATCTATCACTCCAAACTTGCCACAGAGAGCCTCAGGCGGAGAATCCTCCAGGAACTGCGTCTCCACGGCCTCATCGGCGAGAATGAGGAACCGCCGAAGCCGAGGATCATGCCCCCCATCGAGAACATAAACCCGAACCAGTGGATGAAGACCCTCGAAGACAACGCCGAAACGCTCCTGCGCTTTGAGGTGTGAGGATGAGGGTGATATTCCTGGATCTCGACAGAACCCTGCTCGGTGACGACTACTCCCCCAAGCCGGCTAGACCAGTCCTCAAGTCCCTTGTCAGCGAGGGTTTCGAGGTCGTGCTCAACTCATCGAAGACCTTCGCGGAGCAGGAATACTACAGGAAAGCCTGGGGGCTGGAGGGTCCTTTCATAGTCGAAAACGGGAGTGCCGTCGTGATCCCGGAGGGCTACTTCCCCTTTGACGTCCAGGGAGTGAGGCGCGGCGGGTACATCTTCATTGAACTGGGAGAAAGGTACGACCGTATAAAACGCATCCTTGACCACCTGGCACCCGAATACGGCCTCAGGTACTACGGAAACTGCACGCTCGATGACGTCATGGCCTTCACGGGTCTGCCCGAAAATCTGGCGGGGCTTGCAATGAAACGGGACTACAGCGAGACGATATTTGCATGGGAAAGACCGGGCTTTGAGGAACTGCTCTCCGATAGGGGTCTCAGGGTATCGCGGGGCAGCAGGTTCATCGGCGTGACCGGGAGCACCGATAAAGGGCGTGCCGCCGTGGAACTGCTGAGGCTGTACTCCCGCCTTGGGAGGGTCGAAAGCTACGCCGTTGGTGATGGAAAAAACGATTTCCCCCTCCTCGACGTTGTGGACCATGCCTTCCTCGTAGGGGCCCTCAGGCATCGGAGGGCTAAAAATATAAGCTCGATCGACGAACTACTGGAGGTGGTGTTATGAAGACTCTGATTCTCGCCGGCGGGAAGGGAACGAGGCTGTGGCCTCTCAGCAGGGAGCTGATGCCCAAGCAGTTCATAAGGATGTTCGATGACTATTCCCTCTTCCAAAAGACCGTCCAGCGGGCACTTGCGTTTTCCAAACCGGACGAGATTTTTGTGGTCACCAACGATATGTACCGGTTCCGCGTTCTCGATGACCTGAGGGAGCTGGGCCTTGAGCTTCCGGAGAACAACATCCTCCTTGAGCCGAGGGGAAAGAACACCCTGCCTGCGATATTCTGGGGGATAAAGAGAATCAAGGAAGCCTTTGGAGATTCGGTGGTGGCTGTGCTCCCATCGGATCACCTGATAGACGCCAACGAGAACTACGTAAAGGCATTTAGAAACGCGGAGAAACTTGCCAGGGACTACCTCGTGACCTTCGGCATAAAGCCGACCAGGCCCCATACCGGCTACGGCTACATAAAACCCGGGGAGAAGCTTGAGGGTGGCTACCTGGTGGCGGAGTTCAAGGAGAAGCCGGACCTTGAGACGGCGAAGCGCTACGTTGAGAACGGCTACTACTGGAACAGTGGAATGTTCATGTTCAACACGGAGGTTTTCACCGAGGAAGTGAAGAGGCACGCCCTCGGTGTCTACGAGGCCTTTGAGAAGGCGGAGAGCATCGAGAAAGCCTACGAGCTCGTCCCTGAGCTGTCGGTTGACTACGGGGTCATGGAGAAGACGGACAGGGCGGCAGTAGTTCCTCTCAACGTCTACTGGAACGACCTGGGCAGCTTTGACGCCATCTACGAGGTAATGGAGAAGGACGAGAGCGGAAACGCCGTCAAGGTGGGGGGCAGGAAGGGCTACCACATTGGCGTTAACTCCCGCAACAATCTCGTCATGACGAGTCGCCTCACAGCGACGGTCGGGGTCGAGGATCTCATAATCATAGACACGGACGATGCCCTCCTCGTCGCCCACCGCGGTGAAGGGCAGAGGGTGAAGGAAGTTTACAAACGCCTTAAGGAGATGAACGACGAGCGTGTCATGGTTCACCGGACAGCCTACAGGCCATGGGGAAGCTACACTGTTCTGGAGGAGGGAGACCGCTACAAGATAAAGCGCCTGACAGTTCTCCCGGGCAAGAAGCTCTCCCTTCAGATGCACTACCACCGCTCTGAGCACTGGGTTGTCGTCAGGGGCACCGCAAAGGTTCGTGTGGGGGAGAAGGAGATACTTCTCCGGCCTGGGGAGAGCACCTTCATACCCGCTGGTGTCGTCCACAGACTTGAGAACCCAGGTAAGGTGGTTCTTGAGGTCATTGAAACCCAGATCGGGGAGTATCTGGATGAGGACGATATAGTTCGTTTTGAGGATGATTTCGGGAGGGAGTGATAATGGCTGAGGATGAGAAGAAGCAGAAGAGTGCCAAGAACTGCGGGGATGAGTGGGAGCGGTTCAGCAGCTCCATATCTTCCCTTTCGCTCAGCCTCCTGCCCACGCTGCTCTTCGTGCTAATAATGTCCTACATAATCGTCGTGGGGCTTCAGAACGCCGACATAACCTTCACCGTTCAGGGCCAGGAGGTCACCATAACCTACCCCCAGATAAACATACCCGTGGACTATTCAGCCATAAAGAACGCGGTAATTTACCTGTTCGCCGCGATACTGATAGGAATACCCGTGCCCCTGCTCTCGGGCAAGTGGAAGCCGCTGAAGATACTAGTCTCGCTGATTCAGGCTGGAGCCTTCGTCTACGGGCTCTACATCTTCGTGATGATGATAATCAACTTTGCCAGTGCCCTGATGTGAGGTGATTGCAATGGGAAGGCTGTTCGGCACCTTCGGCGTCAGGGGAATAGCGAACGAGATGATAACCCCTGAATTTGCCCTCAGGATGGGCATGGCCTTCGGGACGATGCTCAGGCGGGAAGGCAGGAAAAGACCGCTCGTCGTCGTTGGCAGGGACACGAGGGTGAGCGGGGAGATGCTCAAGAATGCCCTGATAAGCGGTCTTCTCAGCGTCGGCTGTGACGTCATAGACGTTGGAATCGCCCCTACCCCAGCGATACAGTTCGCGACGGCACACTTCAAGGCCGACGGTGGGGCGGTTATTACAGCCAGCCACAATCCGCCTGAATACAACGGCATAAAGCTGCTTGAACCCAACGGAATGGGGCTGAAGAAGGAGAGGGAAGCCGTTGTCGAGGAGGTCTTCTTCAGCGAAGACTTCGAGAGGGCAAGATGGGACGAGATAGGTGAAGTCAGGGAGGAGGACGTCATCAGGCCCTACATCGAGGCGATAAAGGCCAGGGTTGACGTTGATGCAATAAGGAAGAGAAAGCCCTTCGTCGTCGTTGACACCTCCAACGGGGCGGGCGGTTTGACCCTCCCCTATCTCCTCAGGGAGCTCGGATGCAAGGTCGTCAGTGTCAATGCTCACCCCGACGGCCACTTCCCTGCCAGAAACCCGGAGCCGAACGAGGAAAATCTAAAGGGCTTTATGGAAATCGTGAAGGCCCTCGGGGCGGACTTCGGGGTTGCCCAAGACGGGGATGCGGATAGAGCAGTCTTCATAGACGAGAACGGGCGCTTCATACAGGGAGACAAGACCTTTGCTCTGGTTGCCGATGCCGTGTTGAGGGAGAACGGCGGCGGGCTGCTCGTCACCACCATAGCCACCTCCAACTTGCTCGACGATATAGCGGAGAGGAACAACGCTAGGGTAATGAGAACCAGGGTTGGAGACCTCATCGTTGCTAGAGCCCTGCTTGAGAACAACGGCACCATCGGCGGCGAGGAGAATGGCGGCGTGATCTTCCCTGACTTCGTCCTCGGCAGGGACGGGGCGATGACGACGGCGAAGATAGTCGAGATCTTCGCGAAATCAGGAAAGAAGTTCAGCGAGCTGATAGATGAACTGCCTAAGTACTATCAGTTTAAGACGAAGAGAAAGGTGGATGGCGACAGGAAGGCGGTGGTTGCCAAGGTCGCCGAGCTGGCGGAATCAAAGGGCTACAGAACGGACACGACCGACGGGACTAAAATCATCTTCAGCGACGGCTGGGTTCTCGTGAGGGCCAGCGGAACGGAGCCGATAATCAGGGTCTTCAGCGAGGCGAAGACCGAGGAGAAGGCGAGGGAATACCTTGAGTTCGGATTGGGTCTTTTGGATGGGGTCGTGAATGGTTAATTTTTCAAACTTTTTATTCTACCATAAAACTTTTATCGAATCTTGTTTCATATATTGAGGGGGAATTCAATGAGTGTGACCACTGTATTTATAAATGCTTTAGCTGTTGTATGTCTGGTTTTTGCTTTAATAAAAGACCGCGCAAAAACAAAACAGGCATTAAAGATGGCCTTTAGGTCGTTCTTCAGAATCATGCCCACGATGCTCGCCATAATAGTCATCATAGGCCTGCTCTCCGGTTTCGTGCCGGAAAGTCGAATTTCCAGCATCATCGGTGAAAACGCCGGATTCAGGGGAGTGCTCACTGTTGCATTTTTGGGAGCGATACTGCATATCCCCTCGCTGATATCTTTCCCGCTGGCGGCATCTCTCCTTGAAAAGGGGGCTTCGATTACCTCAGTTGCTGTCTTTATAACTACCCTGACAATGATTGGAATGGTTACTTTGCCTCTTGAAATAAGGATATTGGGGAAAAAGCTGGCGTTGCTTAGGAATGGGTTGAGCTTTATCATTGCAATCATCATTGGACTCATTATGGGGGCGATATTATGAAAAAGATGTCGAAAGAACAACAGAAAAAGGGACTCGTAAAAGATATGCTCTTTTTGGGGATTACATTGGCGATTGCGGTGGTTTTGCTGTTGATGTTTCCCGAAAAGAGGGAACCCGTGATTTCGTCTTCGAAGGGGTTCTTTATAGAAATGATTCTGATACTGCCCGCCGTGATGGTATTGATGGGGCTTTTTGCGGTGTTTGTTCCAAATGATGTCATCGTGAAGTATTTGGGAAGAAGTTCTGGAATAAAAGGTATATTCCTTGCTATACTTATGGGAGCATTTCCTACGGGTCCCCTTTACGTGGCTTTTCCCATAGCCGCAACTTTACTTAAAAAAGGCGCCCGTATCTCTAACATTATCGTCTTTCTTTCAGCATGGGCATGTATCAAGATTCCCCAAGAGCTGGTGGAGCTCCAATTCCTTGGATTGAAATTCATGATAACGAGACTCATTTTAACTGTAGTCTTTGTGATTATCATGGGAATAGTGATAGAACAAATAGTTTTGTGGAGCGAAAAGACCGAGGGACAGGGACAGGCTTCATAAAACCGTTGCGTTCTCCGTAAAGTCTGGTTTGTAGGTGTGCGGCAGCTCGTGCTTTCCTACCCCTTCTTAGGCTTTTGAGCTGAAAGAGCCAACAGATTAGCTATTTTTTCCTTGGCATCTTCCAGGTTCTTTGGTACGCCCAAGTTTAAGCTGAGAAACAGCTCAATGAGGGGAGGAACGTCGAGGTTGTGCTCCCTCAGAAGGTCAGGGTCTCCGAGTATCTCCTCGGGCGTTCCGACGGTGACTATTCTCCCCCCATCCATCAGGGCTATCCTGTCGCACAGGGCCAGGTAGTCCGCCTCGTGGGAGGCCAGTATCACCGTCTTCCCCTCGGCCATCAGCTCGATTATCAGTTCCCTCATTATCCTCTTGCCCCTGAAGTCGAGGTTGGCGAAGGGCTCGTCGAAGGCTATCACCTCCGGCTCCATTGCCAGAACCGTGGCTATCGCTATCCTCTTCTTCTCACCGAAGCTAAGCTCCCTGGTTTCCCTCTCTGCGTATTCGAGCATCCCCACCCTTTCAAGCGCCCACAGAACGCGCTCCCTCAGCTCCTCGCCGCGCAGACCCAGGTTGTAGGGGCCGAATGCCACATCCTCAAACACCGTCGGAGAGAAGAGCTGGTCGTTGGGGTCCTGAAAGACTATCCCGACCTTTCTCCGAACTTCCCTCGGGTTTTTTGCCGGGTCAAGGCCGTCCACAATGACTCTGCCCTTCTTTGGCCTGAGTATCCCGTTGAGGTGGAGCATGAGGGTGCTCTTTCCTGCACCATTGGGCCCGAGGAGACCGAAGGACTCTCCCCTCTTAATCGTGAGGGTTATCCCCCTGAGCACCTCCCTGCCTGAGTATGAGAAGTAAACGTCTTTCAGCTCTATCATACCAGCAGACCCCCCAGTGCGAGCAGGGCCAGCATCGCCGTCTGGACGTTGGGTCTCGGCTCTTCCAGGCTGGGAAACTCCCCGAAGCCCCTGGAGAGCATGGCCCTGTATATCCTCCCGTTCCTGAGGTATGCCCTGACGAAAACCTCGCCTATAAGGGAGCCGAGCTTTCTGTAGTACTCCCTCCTCCCCACGCCAAAGGCCCTCGAGTCCAGGGCGCGCTTCATCCTAACAGCCTCGTCCGCAAAGAGGTCAAGGTAGCGGTAGGTGAAGGCCAGCGTTAAGGTGAGTATCCGGGGAAACCTCAGCGCCTCCATCTCGGCTAGTATCCTGGAGAATCCCACCGTGCTGGTCACGACCACGGCCGTTCCGGCGGAGAGGAAAGCCTTTCCGAGGAGGGTGAAGAACGAGTACACTCCCTCGTGGGTTATCGGGCCGAGGGGCGTCTCCAGGAGCGGCCTACCCGGGTTAAACAGAGCCATAACGAACAGCAGGCCCTCGAAGCCGAGGAGAAAGCCGAGCTTTTTGAAAACGCTCTTCTCCGGCCTCATAATGAGGGTGACCACAAGGAAAAGGAGCGCAAAGTAGACTAACTCGGTGGGGTTCTTTCTCGTCACGACTCCGATTGCATAAAGGAAAATGAAGGGCAGGTACACTTCAGGCACCCTTGGCGAGCTTTGCCAGACCGTAGCCGACTCCGAAGGCCAGTGTGATCCCGAGCAGCCCCATGACCACGCTCTGACCCCAGGTTTCGCCGTAATCGAGGGGAGCGTGGTAGATCGGATTCTCCTCAAGGCCGACCTTTTCCATCGTTGCCTCCAGCCCGTCGGGGTTGCTCGACGCGAGGGGCAGCACTATCGCCAGCACAACGGCTATAATTATCAAGCCCTTGAAAACCGTCCTCATGCAGGCACCCCCTCAATGGATGGAAGCTTTGCACTTACGGCGTAGACTATCAGGACGGTGAGTATCGCCTCACCGATTCCGATTATCGAGTGGTAGCCGGCCATCAGGGTGAGCACCTTGAGGAACGGGAGGCTGTGGCTGAGGCCTATCTCAACCGCCGCCAGGGTCGCCCCGAGGACGACTGAGAGCCATGCGGCAAAGCCCATCGCGAGGGTCTCGTTGATGCCCTTGAGCTTTGTGTAGACTCCGTAGCCTATGAAGGCCCCGATCAGCCCCATGTTGAGGATGTTGGCACCTATTGCTGTTATTCCACCGTCACCGAAGAGGAGCGTCTGTATCAGCAGAACCGCTGTCATGACTATCACTGCCGCGTAGGGCCCGAGCATTATGGCAACCAGCGTCGCCCCGAGAAGGTGGCCGCTGACTCCCCCTATTATCGGGAAGTTGACCATCTGCGCCGCGAAGATTCCTGCCGCGAAGAGTCCGAGGAGGGGTATCTTCTCCTCCGGGAAGTTCCTGAGCTTTTTGGCCGCGTAGGCTATTCCGGCTATCGTTATCGCGTAGGTAACCACTATCACCGGCGTGCTCAGCAGTCCATCTGGTATGTGCAAGCCAAACACCTCCACGAGTCTTTTGGTGTCATCAGTTGTAAGAAGAGTAGCACGAAATAAAAGTGTTTTTCAAACTGCGTATTATCAACCAAAGGTTTGAAACGGCAATTGCCAGTAAATCCTGTCAGAAAAGAAAAGGGCAGGACTCATAGGTAGCCCCTGTCCTCTTCCTCCGGGGTGGGAGGCATCCCCTGCTCCAGCATGGCCCTCTGCATCTCTTGGACCTTTCTGAGTATTTCCTCCGTCTCCTTGGCGCGCTCCTCAAGTGCAGTCATGTCAAGCTCAAGACCGAGGATTTTGGTCACCGCCAGGAGGACGGACTTTGCGGCCTTGGCATCCACGATGTAACCAAGGCTCTCGCCGAGGAGGCTTATGCCGTACATCGAACGGAGCTTGCCCATTCCCAGCAGAAGACCGGCGGCACCGACTATTGCTCCCCCTTCGTCCTCGCGCCAGATAACCTCAACGCTGCATCCTTCAAGCTTTCTCTGGTAGTACTCAACCAGCTCCTCGTGGGTCACCGCCGCTAAAACCCTCGGCTCCCCCTGGAGCTCGGGCACCTGGTAGCCGCCCATCGTGATTATCTCGCGGACGCCAAACTCGTTGACGAAGTCCAGCATCTTTCCAACGACTTCGAAGTGGCCGGGGCTGTCGGTGGGCGGAACCTGCTGGTCGCCGGTGATGATTATGATGTCCCTGCCGTTCTCGTCAGGGTTCTTCCAGTAGTAGAACTCGTTCTTCATGAGCTCAACGACGGAGTTCTTCTTTATGAGGACCTGATGCATGAAGTGCGGTGAGTATAGGTCTGCGAACTTGACGGCCTGAAGCTCCTGGATGAGGTGCTCCGCGGCGAGCTTTCCAACCAGGCCTATACCAGGGAGACCCTCTATGAAGACCGGGTCCCTGAGTTCGGGCCTCTCATAGACATGGATAACTGACTCCTTCATATCACTCCCTCCCTGCTATGCCCAGCTGCTCGCGCTTCAGCCTTCTCCTGTACTCGCCGTACGGGTCTTCCGGCGAGAAGCGCGGCGGATGGGCTACCTTGGTTTTAGCTCCACAGACTGGACAGGTTTCCTTGAGGGTGTATCGCCCGCACTCGGGGCATTTCTTTATGCGGAACCTCATGCCCCTCTCCTCTTTATCTTCTTGATGCGCTTCTCCTTCCTGATCAGGGTCGCCTCGCCGCCGGCTTCCTTTATAACGCGCAGTATCTCCTCCGCTATGTCCTCAAGGACCTCCTCGGCCTTGTAGTAGTCCGGGGCGGTGATATCTATCCTGTACCTTGGCGCCCCCTGGTATGAAAACTTGACCTCTATCTCCTTTTCCTCGTTGGCCCTGTCGCGCGCCCTGATGAGGGCTTCCTTGATGATCTCGATCCCGTTGGGGCTGGGAACGGTTATCTCGAACTCAGCATCGATGGTAACCGTGGGTATCTCGACGTAGGCCTCTATGATCGGCCTGAGTGCCTCAATCCACTCCTCGCTTATGAGGTCTTCAAGGACTTCCATCCCATTTTGGGCGGCATCCTCGAAGGCGGCATACACCTCTCCGTACTCCTCCTCAAGGGGAACCCATACTTCCTTCCACGCCGTTTCGAAGTCCTTTCCTACCTTCTCGGCCGCCATCTTGAGAAGGTTCTCCGCCTTCTGGGCGCGCTTGTATTCCTGGAGCTTGGCCTTCCTCTGTTGCTGGTTGACGCGCTTAAGGCTCAGGTCTATGTGCCCCTTGCTCGGGTCAACGCGTATGACCTTGGCGACTATCTTCTGCCCCTCCTTGATGAAGTCCCTGATGTTCTTGACCCACGTTGAGGCGACCTCGCTTATGTGCATGAAGCCCTCCTTGCCCGGGTACTCGTCGAGCTTGAGGAATGCACCGTAAGGGTGAATGCTCTTGACAGTCGCGACCACAAACTCTCCCTCTTCGGGATACTCCTTGGCTTTCCTCGGCATTTTAACCACCTCAAAATTTTCTCTGCCGGGGTAAGTTACGAAAAGAGGTATTTAAAGTTTAGCAGAAGGCGAAATTAAGGGAAAGGGAGGGTTCACTCAAGAACCTCAAGTATCTTGGCCTTGATGACGCCCTTTCCACCGGTCGGCTCGACGAGCGTTGCACCGCAGACGAGGCACCTAACGGTGGTTGCCGGGTTGCTGAAGACGATCTGCTCGTTGCCGCAGTCGATGCACTTGACACGGAGGAACCTGCTCCTCGGCA
Source organism: Thermococcus sp. (assembly GCF_015521605.1). NCBI lineage: Archaea > Methanobacteriati > Methanobacteriota > Thermococci > Thermococcales > Thermococcaceae > Thermococcus > Thermococcus sp. Next base: position 17,436 of record NZ_WANV01000028.1, on the reverse strand, counting down.
TGGGTATGAGGTTCTTCGGGAGAGCCATGCTTCACACCTCCACCAGCTCAAACTTCTTCACGCGGAAGCCCTGTCCCCTGGTGTGGGCCTTGCCGCAGACGGTGCACCTGAAGCGGAGGTCAAGCTTCTTGACCGGCTTCTCCCTTCCGGCCGGGTTCGGCCTCGGGAAACCGCGGTAACCCTTCATGATTCTCCTGAAGCGCCTCTGGCCCTGGCTGAGCTCGCTCCTCGGCCTCTTTTTGACCTTCTCGACCTTGTGGATCGTGTGCTTCTTACAGTAGGGGCAGTAAGTCCTTATCTGCTTCGGGTACTTCATTCTCTCACCTCCATACAGAGGCCCGGTGGGTTCCTACTCGCCCCAGCCTCGGAGACCCCCGAGCCGTGAGGCATGATAGTGCCTGCAGGCATCGGTAGGGGTGAGGCTTTAAAAAAGTTTTTGCGTTTTGAACCAAAATCTTTAAATAACTAAATGTTATTAAACTGCTCCGGAGGTGGAGAGCATGGAGAGGATGATAACCACGGTTGAGGAGCTGAAGAGGCTGGAGGAAAAGGCCGAGAGGGAGTACAGGAAGCTCCTTAAGAAGCTAAGGGATCCGGAGTATGCCGATCTGAGGGCCCTCATAATGAGAATGGCCATAGATGCGGCATTCCACAGACATCTGATGGAGGCGCTTGAGAGGGCATATCATGACTCCATGAGGTTGGTGGAGGAGTATGGAACCGGAGAGAGTGCTGGTGAAGTGGCCCTCATCCCGGGTCTGCCCACGGTCGTGATGCCGCTGGGGTTCGGCGCAATGGGGGCCAGGGTTCCTCCTGAAGAGATAATCGAGGAGTACCTAAAAGACTTCCCGACGGAGGTTGTCCTGCCTGAGAACGGGGATGGGAAGGTGGGGGAGCTCCTTGGACGATACCTTGAGCTGGAGAGGGACATGCTGGAGCTCTACGACAGACTGTCCCGGAGGGCCTTCCACCCGGTCGTGAGGGAGCTCGTCAAGGAGATAAAAAGAAACGAGGAACAGCACGAGGCGATCCTCAAAAAGCTCAGCGAGAAGTATTCTCACTCCGCAGGGGCATAGTAGCAGCGTTTCGGCGAGATGATTTTGCCCTCCTTTTTGAGGATCTTGATAGCCTTATCAACCTCTTTCTTGTCGATTCCAGCGAGTTCGGCTATTTCCTTGCTCTTGAGGGGCTTTCCGGCCTCCTTCAGAACCTTGAAAACGAGTTCAACCTCAGCCATCTTTATCACCCCGTAGGTTTGTCAATAGAACCTAAAACGTTTGAACTTAAAAGGTTATTGGTCAGAACTGTAGTATGAATGGAACCACAAACGGTACAAGTGCCGTGAGCACGAAGCCGTGAACGAAGGCTATCAGCGCAACCTCGCTGCCCCCGAACTTCGTCATAATCGGGAGCGTCGTGTCCATGGTTGTGGCGCCGCCCATGGAGACCGCCAGCTCCTTCCGCATTTTTCCAATAGCGACGGGGTAGAGGAGGACGGTGAATATCTCCCTTGTCAGGTTGGCAAGGAAGCCGAGGGTGCCGTAGACGGCTGAATACTGAGCTATCAAAGGCCCGGTGAGGCTGTACCAGCCGCAGCCGGCCGCTATTGCCAGCCCCCACTTGAGCTCTATTCCCAGGAGCAGGGAAGCAACGAGGCCGCCCAGGAGTGAGCCCAGGAGGGTGCCTAGGGGCAGTTTTATGGCCAGCCTTCCGAGCTTCTTAATCTCCTTCAGGCGAAAGCTCTGACCGAGGTCAATTCCTATTATAAGTATCAGCAGGTAGAGCATGATTTCATAGAGATTGCCGAATTCGGGGGCATAGAAGTGCCCCGTGAGTATGCCCGCAGTCAGAGCGAGCAGGACGTAAATCAGAAACCTCATCCCCTTCCCCCCACGATGAGAGCGATTCCGACGCTTCCCGCAATTGTCAGGGCCGCGAATACTACGGATGAGCTTAGGAGCCACAGGGCGTCTATCCTCACTTTCCCGGCCTCGACGCCCATGAAGAATATCAGGAGCAGCAGTGCGGCGCTCATTGGAAGGTCGGCGTCTACCTTGCGTCCCTTCCGACGAAGAAGGTAGCCTATGAGAACGCCCGCGATTAGTGGGATAAAGATGTTCATGTAAAAACCTTCTTTTGAATGTTAATAAACGTATCGAGGGGCTCGGTGGGTGTTCACGTCATCATTCGTGAGCTTTCAGCATGCTTGCTACTCGTCATTGCCCGTAACCCGTTACAGTCACGCCCTTTTAAACCTATGTGGGCAAAGGTTTTTTACGACAACCATTCATCATTCAAATGGTGGTTCACATGATTCGTGCATCCGAAAGGGCCATGGGCATCGAATACGCCATAAGGGACGTTGTTCTCCCGGCGAGGGAGCTTGAAAAGAAGGGGATAAAGGTCATCAGGCTCAACATTGGCGACCCCGGAAAGTTCGACTTTCAGCCGCCGAAGCACATGAGGGACGCCTACTGTAAGGCCATCCAGGATGGGCACAACTACTACGGACCGAGCGAGGGAATCCCCGAGCTGAGGGAGGCAATAGTGGAGCGTGAGAGAAAGAAGAACGGCGTTGATATAACCCCCGACGATGTCCGCGTTACCGCGGCTGTTACCGAGGCGTTGCAGTTCATATTCGGCGCCCTCCTCAACCCCGGCGACAACATCCTTGTCCCGAGTCCCAGCTATCCGCCATACACCGGCCTGGTCAGGTTCTACGGTGGCATTGCCAATGAGTACCTTACCGTAGAGGAGAACGGCTGGCAGCCGGATATCGATGACATGAGGAAGAAAATAGACGAGAGGACGAAGGCCATAGCGGTCATCAACCCGAACAACCCAACCGGAGCGCTCTACGAGAGGAAGACGATTAAGGAGATACTCGACCTTGCCGGTGAGTACGACCTGCCCGTGATAAGCGACGAGATATACGACCTCATGACCTACGAAGGAAAACACGTCTCTCCGGGCTCCCTCACGAAGGACGTTCCTGTTATCGTTATGAACGGCATGTCAAAGGTTTACTTTGCCACAGGCTGGCGCCTCGGCTACTTCTACTACGTTGACCCCGAAGACAAGCTCGCCGAGGTGAAGGAGGCAATAGACAAGATGGCGAGGATAAGACTCTGCCCGAACACCCCTGCCCAGTTCGCGGCAATAGCCGGTCTCACAGGTCCGATGGATTACCTTGAGGAGTACATGGCCAAACTAAAGGAGAGGAGGGACTACATCTACAAGCGCCTAAGTGAGATTCCAGGGATAAGCACCACCAAGCCCCAGGGAGCATTCTACATCTTCCCGAGGATAGAGGAGCGCTCCAAGTGGAAGAGCGACAAGGACTTCGTTCTGGATGCCCTACATGAGGCCCACGTGCTCTTTGTCCACGGCTCCGGCTTTGGCTACGCCGGCGAGTGGCACTTCAGGGCGGTCTTCCTGCCCCCAGTTGAGATTTTGGAGGAGGCCATGAACAATTTCGAGGCATTTATGAGGAGGAGGCTTTCTGAGTGAACTCTTGTCTTTTCTCTCCTGGCTTTTTTCTTCTCCAACCCTCGCCCTTCAGGGCTGGGGAGATCAGAACCATTAAAAAGAGAGATCAGCCGCCGGAAACGACCGGAATAACCTCAACATAGTCGCCGTCCTTCACGTTCTCGTCTTCAAGTGCTACCCTTCCGTTGAGCTTTGCTATAGCGCTTTCGGTGTTGAATCCGACCTCACGGAGAACGTCTGCGACTCTCATGCCCTTCTGCCACTCGATTTCCTTCTCTATTCCCCTTCCAAGGACCTTTACCCTGATCATCTCTCACCACCGAAAGGTGGTACTTTCATGCCTTTATAAAATCTCCCGGCCAATGCGCTTACGCTCCCTTCGGGCTGAACGGTTGGCCCGGCACCGAGCGGTGGGAAGGGCCACCACTTCTGAGGCCAGCAAGCTTTGCTTTTGCAAAGCTTGACCAAACGACTTAACTGTTTAAAAAGGAGTAGTCAAAAGTTGGCATGCTTTTTCAAGAGTTACGTTTGAAGGGGTTTGTACTCACGCTGGTTGATTTAAGGAGTGTTTGCTTTAAAATAACGCCCGAAGGCGCTCAAGCATAGAAAACACGCTTGAAATTGCCAGTTGGAAGTCAAACCCCTCCAAAGAGCCCAGCACAAAAAGCATGCCGAACTTTGATGCATCTCTATCGATCAACTTTGCCCAGCAAAGTTTCCCAACGCAGGGTGAAAACCCCGCATCGGAGGGTTTGAGGGTACAGAGCAAGCTTTGAGAAAGCTTGACCAAAAGTTCCCTTCTCTATTAAACGGTTACAAGATAAAGCGTGCGCTCTGAAACTTGCCTGTGGTGGGGTTTAACTTTAAAACAGGTCACCAATCAGGTTCCACGCTTAGTCTGGCGTCCTTCGGACGCCTTGTGGAGAGTGGAACGTGGTAGAACGGCCAATTGAATGATAAACCACTCAAAAAACAAGTGTTTTTAAAATTGCACGCCATCTTTCCGTCAACGCTTTGCGAAGCAAAGGGTTGATGTGGAGCCGGGACCGGGATTTGAACCCGGGTGGAAGGGATCTGCAGTCCCTCGCCTCGCCTCTAGGCTATCCCGGCATTTGACCCAAAGAAATATGCTGGCGCCGCGGAGGGGATTTGAACCCCTGTGGGCAACGCCCACCGGCTTAGCAGGCCGGCGCCCTACCAGGCTAGGCTACCGCGGCACTCCAGTGCCCAGGTTATATGAGCCGAGGAGGGTTTTTAAGTTTTTTGGAACTTCCCCGCCATCGGCAAACCATAAATACCCTCCCACGTACCTATCTCCAATGAGTGCCCCACCCTTTAACTCGAAACTCTGTGCAGTATGCAAGGGCAGAAAGCTCCTCTGCGGGAGGCCTACCTGCCCGATTCTTGAGAGGTTCAGGGTAGCCCGCACCGTTGAGCAGAGACTGAACAAGCGCCACCTCTTTGGCTCTTCTCCCCCCAGCATCTTCGTCGGCGAGTACGGTTATCCCAAGGTCAGGATAGGCCCTCTCGTGCCCCCTGTTGAGGGGGACACGAGCTATCTTGACAACCCTCTCAAGTGGGAGGACAAGACGATAAGGGACATACTCTACTACCGGTCGCTCCTCGTCATGGGCGAGACCAAAGCCGACGTCCACGTGAGGAGGAGCGGCCGGATTTTGGGTGAGGTTCAGGAGCTGGCGATGAGCGTTAAGCCCGTTGACAGCGAGATACTCCTCAAGAGGAAGCCCATCCTCAAAGTCCTCCCAAGCGAGTTCGCCCCACCAATAGGGCCTAAGGCGGAGCTGCTCGATTTCGAGCTGACCGAGAATCCGAAAATTCCCCGCAGAACCGACTACGTGGTAAGCGACGAGCTGAAGGCGGAAGCGGCCATAATGCGTCTCTACAACTGGGGCTTCGATGAGTACTACATCATAAGGCTCCTCTCAGCGGGGCTTCTCGGCCTTGATAAGAGGCTCGTCCCAACGAGGTGGAGCATAACGGCCGTGCAGGACACCATAGGCAAGAATCTGAGGCGCGAGATTCTCCGCTACCCGGAGATAAACGACTACGAGGTCTACTTCTATCGCTTCCTCGGCAACCGCTACGCCGTCCTGCTGATGCCCGAAACTTACGCCTTCGAGCTACTTGAGGTGTGGTTGAGGGGTTCCCTCTTCGGGGCTAGTGAACCGAGCGTAATCCACGACTACGAGGACTTCCGGGGAAGGAAGGAATATGTAAAGGAAACCGCCGGCGCTTATCATGCGGCAAGGCTGAGCGTCCTCGAAGCGCTGAGGGAGAGAAGGAGGCAAGCTAGAGCGGTCGTGTTCAGAGAGGTCACCCCTGAGTACTACGCCCCCGTCGGGGTGTGGCAGATAAGGCTGGGGGTTAAGAAGGCCATGGGTAACCTCATAGGCCGCTTCGAGACCCTCAACGAGGCACTTGATGCCATAAGGAGGCGCCTCGAACATCCGTTTGAGAAGTACCTTGAGAGGAGCTACATCCTTGGCCATCTTGCGAGGCAGAAGACCCTCGACCAGTGGCTCGGAAGGAATATATACCGCCTTGATAAAGAAAGGGCAGGTGGATGACGAACACTCCATCCCACTGAAGGGTGATGACTGCACGTCAGGCTGACACCGCTTGGAGGTCTTGCGATGGGAAAGAAGCTCGCCCTCATAAGCCTCGATGGCAATGGAATCTACAACCTCAGGCACATGCCCTTCCTGAGCGAGCTGGCTGAAAGCGGCGATTTTGCGGTCGTTGATTCAATCTTTCCCACCCTTACCGACCTGGTTCACACGAGTGTAATGACAGGTGTATGGCCAAAAGACCACGGCGTCGTTGAGAACGGTTACTACGACCGCTTAAGCGACAGGAAGGTGAACTTCTACGACTATGAGGTGGCTTTCAACCCGCACAGGGTCATAGCGGCACCAACCATCGTGGATATCCTTAGGGGTAGGGGCGTTAGAACCGCCGCCGTCAGTGGCTACACCATGCCGCCCTTCAGCGGAACCGATGTCAGGATTTTCCCACCCTTCTTTGCTGGTGATAGGATGTACCGTCAGCATGGTCGTGATTGGAGGAAGGACGCCTGGGTTATGAACTCGGCCCTCTACCTCTATGAGGAGTGCAGGCCCGATTTGCTCCTCGTCCACTTCGCCTCGATAGACGGCATGAGCCACGATTACGGCCCGGAAAGCGAGGGAGCTTTAAAAGCGGTCGAGACGGTAGATACCGCCGTCCGGACCCTGTGGGAGCGCCTGAAGGACGAGTACGCATTCATAATCTTCGCGGATCACGGGCAGGAGAAAGTGCACACCTGGGTGAACCTGCGCGTTTACCTCAGGAAGCACGGGGTTGAAACGCTCAGGGTTTCGTCGGGTGGTGGTGTTCACGTCTATCTAAAAGACCCGAGCCAGAGCGAAGAGGCCTTTGAAGTTCTGAGGAGGGCTCCGGGGGTCAAAGAAGTGTTTTTCCGCGATGAGCTCCCCCACCTGAACACGCCCAACAGCGGCGAACTAATAGTCTCGGCCAAGCCGGGATACTGGTTCTGCTCCCACAGGATGTGCAAGGGCATAAAAGGAGTAAGCCACTGGGTGAAGGGTATGCACGGCTCGATGAACGAGCCGGTCGTGAAGGTTCCGCTCATTCTCTGGGGCTTTGAGAGGGCAAACCTTGAAAACGCCTCGCTCATGGACATAGCGCCGACGGTTTTGAGGTTCTTCGGGATAGAAAAGCCGGGGAATATGGTGGGGAGGAGCCTGATTGAATAGTCAAATCATGATCTCGTCCCTGAATTCGAGAGCATCTTACCCAACGAATACAAGAACATCAAGGACATTTGGGATATCGGCCGAGAAAAGCGGAAATGAAGGAGAAACCCCGCCAGCCCTCAGCGTGAGGACTGGGCGATCCTCTCGATCTCTTCCTTCTTGCTGTAGGCGAAGCTCTTCGGGTCCCTGTTGGCGGCGGCTATGATTTCCTCAGCCAGAGCCTGGGCGTAGCTGGTCTTGTTCCTGTAGCACTTTGCTGAAGCGCCAAGGGCGATGTTCTTGAGGGCTATGTCGAGCCTCCTGAGCGGAGAGACGTCGACCGCCATGTGGTAGCGGATTCCACCGAAGGCTATCGTTGTGGTGTCCTCCCTCGGGGCGGAGTTCTCGATGGCCCTCACGAGAACCTGAATCGGGTTCTGCTTCGTCCTGCGCTCGATGATCATGAAGGCCTCCTTGACGACCTCGTAGGCCTTCATCTTCTTGCTCATGAGGGAGCGGTGCTCACGCCTCATGAAGTGGCCGCCGACCTTGTGGCCGCTGGCTCCGCTGCGCATGACCTTGTTGATGAGCCTTTCAACGATGTGAACGTTGGCCTTTCCAAAGGGTTTCTTGGCGTGCCTTCCATGGCTGTGGGGGAGTATGCGGGCATCAAGGTTGATGTAGGGCCTGAGCGACGGGTCGTTGACGGTTACATCCTCAACGCTCCACCTTCCCATGACCTTGAGCTCCTTTGGCTGATAGAACCTCTCTGTAAACGGCTTGGCCATTCACTTCACCTCCTCGGCTTCTCCTTCCTGCCCTTGACGAGCTCCTTGAGGCTAACACGGTTCACCTTGACGACCTTGTACCTGATTCCGGGGATATCACCCATAGAACCTCCCTTTGGACCGCCGATTCCCTCGATGATGACCTCGTCGTGCTCGTCGATGTGGTTTATTGCACCGTCACCCGGCGTGAAAGCGGTAACGACCTTACCGTTCTTGATGAGCTGAACCCTGACGGCCTTACGCATAGCCGAGTTCGGCTGCTTAGCCTCGACGGCTATCTTCTCAAGGACGATTCCCTTGGCCTGCGGAGCGCCCTCAAGCGGGTCGCTCTTCTCCTTAAGGCGGAGGACTCTCCTCTTGTACCTTATGTCGCTCCAGCGGAACTTCTTTCTCTTGAGCTTGAGCTTTCTACCGGCAAACTCTCCATACGGGGCCTTCTTTCCAGGCATGATCATCACCTCAAATTATGATCACATCTTGAATGCCGTGGTGTCTCTCCATCAACTCTTTCACGAGGTTGATGTTCTGGCCGCCCCTTCCGATGGCGCGCGGCTTTTCACGCGGACCTATGTCCAGGAGGGCGACCTTCTTACCATCACGCTTCTCAGTGATGTGAACCTTTTTAACCTTAACCCCGAGGCTCTTATAAATGTTCCTCAGGAACTCTTCTGGGTTGTCTGAGTGCTCGATAAGCTCTATGTCCTTTCCGAGCATGTTCTGAACGCGCTTGACGTTGGCTCCCTTCTTTCCGAGTGCCAGTCCCATCTCACCCTTCTTGATGACGTAGATCAGCCTGTTTCTCTTGCTGTCTATGAGGCAGTCCATCACTGTCGCTCCGGTCATGCTCTCGAAGAGCGCTATGAACTTGATCTGGTCGGTGTTGAGCTTGAGCGGCATTACTCCTTACCCCCAAGAGCCAGTATTCTGCTCTCACCGGGGTCTATCACGGCGAGGGCCGAGACAGTGTGCGGCCTTCCCAGAAGGGTTCCGAGCTCAACGCTGGTCCCCTCAAACTCATAAACAGGTATGCCGCTGAGCTTGGCGTAGTACTCGATGTCCTCCTTGATGTCCGGTCTGGCGTTCTTTGCGACGATAATCAGCTTCGCTCCACCCATCTTGGCGTACTGTATGGCCTTCTTGGCACCCATGATTATCTTTCCGGTCTCCTCAGCCTTCCTAAGCTCGAATGCAAAGTCAACCATTAACTACACCTCCCTACTCCCTTTTCGGTCTCAGGGGGAGATTCATTGCCAGTTTGACTATTCCCGTACCGACGGGCACGGGCTGTCCGATAAGGACGTTCTCGACGACGCCGTTGAGCGGGTCGGTTTCGCCCCTTTCAGCAGCCTCGAAGAGGTGCTGGGTGGTGATCTCGAAGGCGGCCCTGGCAAGCACGCTGGCCTTCTCCCCAACTATACCGTGCCTGCCTATGGGCAGTATCACACCGTCGAGCGTCATCATGTCGGCGACGAGCATTATGTGCCTGACGTCGACCTCAAGACCCTGCTCGCGCATCGTGTTGACGATTTCCTCGATGATCGCATTCCTCGCCGCCTCGATGCCGAGCACCTCGGCGATCTCGTGGATGTTGTTGGTCCTGGTTCTCGTCGGGTCAACGCCCGGAACCTTGAGGATCTGCTTGAAGTTGGAACCCTCAGTGTAGATGACGTACTCGTCGCCTTCCTTCCTTATGATGGTCTTCCCGACGCCCGAGAGACCCTTAAGGCGGTGCTTTTTAACCTTTTCGGCAAGTCTCCTCAGGTCGGAGAGCTTGCCGACCTTCTTGGGGCGCATTATGACCGTGTAGCCGTCAACCTCAAATTCGGCGCTCTTGAAAGAGCTCTCCAGCTTCCTCTGAATTCTCTCCATGTCGAGACCGGCCTTTTCGAGCCTCTCCGGGTCAATGTCAACTATGAACTCGAAGTTGAGGATGTCTATGCTGGTCTCCCTTGCGAGGTTCTCAAGGCTGGTTCCCTCAATGCGCCTCGCAACTTCCAGAGCCTTCTCCCTATCATAGCGGTGCTTCTCGTCGAGGTAAACGGTCATGATTGGCGTTGAGGGGTTCTTTCTCGCGTCGACAATCTCGATGATCCTCGGCAGACCGAGGGTGACGTTGATCTCGGCGACACCCGCGTAGTGGAAGGTGTTGAGGGTCATCTGCGTTGACGGTTCACCTATCGACTGTGCCGCGACGGTCCCGATGGCCTCGCCCGGCTCTATAAGCGCCCTCTGGTACTCCTTAACGGCCTCGTCTATGATGGCCTGAACCTCGGCCTTCTTGAGCTTGTACTTCTTGTTGTACTCGATGAGCTTGTTGTAGAGCTCTTCCTTGATGTTGTCGGGAAGCTCGGCCTTGTCAACCATGCTCTTGATGGTTTTTGCGGCGACCATTTACCTCACCCCTTCCCCCTCACTTTGAGCAGGGTTTTCACAATGACCCTATCAACGTCCACGGTCTTGCCTCCCCAGCTCTTCATGGGGTCTATTCCGTCCTCACCGTACTTGAACTGGACGATGATTCCGGTCGGATCCCTGACCGTTCCGTCGTAGTCAACCTTGAGGTCCTGGAGCGCGTTGATGAGCCTGCGCTGCATGTAACCGCTCTGTGCCGTCCTGACCGCGGTGTCAACCAGTCCCTCACGTCCACCCATAGCGTGGAAGAAGTATTCCTGTGGCGTGAGACCGCTCTTGTAGGAGTTGGTGACGAAGCCCTTTGCCCTGGCGCCGAGGTCATCTGGCTTGAAGTGAGTGAGAACCCTTCCGCGGTAGCCGCGGTAGAGCCTTTTACCACGGATGGACTGCTGGCCGAGCATTGCGGCCATCTGGGTGATGTTGAGCATTTTACCCCTCGCTCCGGTCTTTGCCATTATGACGGCGTGGTTGTTCATACCGAGGTAGCGCTCGGCGACCTTACCGGCATTGTCACGCGCCTCGGCCAAGACAGCCATTATGTTGCTCTCCAGCGTCTCTTCAAGGGTTTTACCGGGTAGAGGTTCAAGCTCTCCGTTCTTGTACGCCTCGATAAGCCTGTTGACCCTCTCCTCGGCCTCGCGGATTATCTCCTTGATCCTGTCGAGGGCCTCGCTTGGGAGGTCTTCGTCGTCTATCGCAGTGGTGAAGCCCTTGTGGGTTATGACCCATATGGCTAGCTTGGTGACCTGGTCGAGGAACTGCCTCGCCCTCTCAACGCCATACTCCCTCACTATGAGGTCGAGAAGCTTTCCGTCCTCCCTTCCGTAGGCCTTCTTGTCTATCGCACCGCTCAGGAGCTTTCCGTTGAGTATGTAGGTGAAGCCGTCGTAGGCGAGCTTTCTGACCTCCTCCTCATCGGGGATAAGCTTCTCCTCTATGAGCTTCTCAATGGCCTCGCATCTCTCGGGGTCATCGCAGAGCTTGTTGCGGTACCAGATGGTGAGGTCGTCCGGCAGGAGGAGCGAGAATATGGTCTTTCCGCTCCAGAGCTCAACGCCGTTCTCGATCTTGTCCGGCTTGGGGAGCTCCTTCACGTCAACGCCTGCAAACATGAGCATCTGCTCGACCTCTGAGCGGGTGAAGTGGGCCCCCTCACGTGTGAGCAGGTAGCCGCCTGAGATGTGGTCCTGTATTCCGGCGATGAGCGGGCCACCGTACCTCGGGGATATGATGTGGTTCTGGACCTCCATGAGTATCTTCGCTTCCGCCTGCGCCTCCTCCGTCTGCGGGACGTGGAGGTTCATCTCGTCACCGTCGAAGTCCGCGTTGTAGGGCGGACAGACGGCGAGGTTGAGGCGGAAGGTCTTGTAGGGCATTACCCTGACGCGGTGGGCCATGATGGACATCCTGTGAAGCGAGGGCTGTCTGTTGAAGAGAACTATGTCCCCATCGAGGAGGTGCCTCTCGACGGTCCAGCCGAGGTCGAGCTTTTCGGCGATGATCTCAAGGTTGTTCTCCATGAGGCGTATCCTTCTTCCCTCGGGGTCGATAACGTAGTTGGCTCCCGGGTACTTCTCGGGCCCGTTGAGCACCATCCTCTTGAGCTTCTCGAAGTTGAACTCGGTGACCTTTTCCGGAACGGTGAGCTCCATGGCTACAGCTATGGGAACACCAACCTCGTTGATGCTTATCATCGGGTCTGGGCTGATGACGGTACGGGCGGAGAAGTTGACACGCTTACCGCTGAGGTTTCCACGGAAGCGTCCTTCCTTACCCTTGAGCCTCTGTGCCAGGGTTTTCAGCGGCCTTCCGCTCTTGTGCTTGGCCGGCGGTATTCCGGAGGTCTCGTTGTTGATGTAGGTGGTGACGTGGTACTGGAGGAGATCCCAGAGGTCTTCTATAATCAGCTGCGGTGCGCCGGCCTCGATGTTGGACTTGAGGCGGTTGTTGATACGGATTATGTCGACGAGCTTGTGGGTGAGGTCGTCTTCGGCACGAATGCCGCTCTCAAGCGTGATGGAGGGTCTCATGGTAACGGGCGGAACGGGCAGAACCGTGAGAACCATCCACTCCGGGCGGGCCTTTTCGGGATGGAGTCCAAGGAGCGGTAAGTCCTTGTCGGGTATCTTCTCAAGCCTGTCCCTGACCTCGCTCGGCATCATCCTGTGCTTGTACTCGTTGCCCTCCTCGTCCTTCCTGAGCTCCCAGTAGATGGTCGGCCTCTCGAACTTGATCGGGAACTGCGGGGCACCGCAGTGCGGACAGACCATTCTCTCCTTGGCCTTCTTGTGTATCTCCTTGATGAGCCTGTCCTTGGCCTTCTTTCTGTCGCCCATGACCTCGAACTTGTGGGTGTACTCCTCTATCTCCTCTTCGGTGAGCTTTATCCTTCCGCACTCGCGGCAGGTGCTCTCCAGAACCCTGTGGATGGTCTTGGCGAAGCCGACGTGGATTATCGGCCTGGCAAGCTCAACGTGGCCGAAGTGGCCGGGACAGTCTCCGGCTCTCGCTCCGCAGGTCTCACAGCGCAGTCCCGGGTCGATAACACCTAGCCTCTTGTCCATGAGGCCGCCCTCGATGGGGTAACCGTCATCGTCGTATGTATCGGGGACGCTTATCTCGGCCGCACTCATCTTTCTGATTTCTTGAGGTGAGAGGATTCCGAACTCAATACTTCCGATGACCTTTTTCATCGACTGCATGGCGATCACACCCTATCAACTATGTTGAGAGACGGCCTTATTCCCATCGCCTTCAGCTCATCCAGCAGCAGCTTGAAGGCGTAGCTCATCTCCACCTTGCTTATCTTTTCTTCCTCTCCGCAGACCGGGCAGTAGACTTTACCCCTGCGTTTGTCCTCAAGTGCCAGGTGTCCGCAGCTCTCGCAGACCCATACCTCGGTCTTGTCGCTTTCCTCCAGCAGTCTCTCTATGAGCAGCATCGCGGCGCCGTGGCCGATGAGGACGTCACGCTCCATCTCACCGAACCTGAGACCACCTTCCCTGGCTCTTCCCTCGGTGGGCTGCTTGGTGAGAACCTGTACGGGACCCCTGCTCCTCGCGTGCATCTTGTCGGCCACCATGTGGTGAAGTCTCTGGTAGTAGATGACACCGACGAAGATGTCAGCCTCAAGCCTTCTACCCGTTATGCCGTCGTACATGACCTCCCTGCCGCTGTGTTTGAATCCGAGCTCCTCAAGCTCCTTCCTGAGTTTCTCCTCCGGCTCACCGATGAAGGCCGTGCCGTCAACGCGCCTGCCCTTGAGCGAGGCAACCTTTCCACCTATGGCCTCGATGAGCTGTCCGACGGTCATACGGCTCGGGATACCGTGCGGGTTGACTATGAGGTCGGGAACGATTCCGCTCTCAGTCCAGGGCATGTCCTCCTGCGGGACGATAAGACCGATAACACCCTTCTGACCGTGCCTCGATGCGAACTTGTCTCCGAACTCGGGGATGCGCAGGTCCCTCACGGTTATCTTGACGAGCTTGGTTCCGTCGCCGGTCTCGGTGATGATGACCTTGTCCACTATGCCCTTCTCGCTCGGTCTGACGGCAACGCTGGTTTCACGTCTCTCCTGGAGGATTATACCTCCGAGACCGCTCTGCTCCTCAAGGAACCTCGGCGGGGAGGTTCTTCCGACGAGGACATCCTTTCCTTCCACCTTTGACTCCGGGAAGATTATACCGTCCTCATCGAGATGCCTGTAGTACTTCTCGCCCAGATAGCCCTGTATGGTCGGGTCGGGAACTTCAAAGCGGTCAGTCTGGCCGCCGAGGTATCTCTTCTCTTCTGCCTCGTAGGTTCTGAAGAAGGTCGAGCGAGCAAGACCGCGCTCTATCGAGGCCTTGTTCATGATGACGGCATCTTCCATGTTGTATCCCGAGTAGCTGAGAACCGCGACCACGAAGTTCTGACCGGCGGGTCTCTCTTCAAAACCAACTGCCTTCATTATCCTTGAGTTGACGAGCGGAACCTGCGGGTAGTGCATGAGGTGGCCTCTCGTATCAACGCGAATCCTGAAGTTGGCCCAGCCGAGACCGAGGCTCTGCTTTGCCATACCTGCACCGTAGGTGTTTCTCGGAGCGGCGTTGTGCTCCGGATACGGGACGAGCGAGGCAGGAATGCCGAGTATCGCCGCGGGCATCAGCTCAAGGTGGGTGTGCTCCTCGGTGACCTCCCAGGGCCACGTTGCCACGTAGGCGTTCTCCTCTTCCTCGGCGTCCAGGTACTCGATGACCCCCATCTTGACGAGGTCGCTCCAGGTGAGGGTGCCGTTCTTTATCCCCTCGACGTGCTCTTTCGTGAGCTTGGGCTGTCCGTTTTCGACTATGATGAGGGGCCTCCTAACACGGCCATCGTCACTGTTGATGTATATCTCTTTGACCTCCTCGTCCTGGTAGAGGGCAACGTTGATTGCGTCGCTTATTCTTCCGCTTCTTCTGTCGGTTCTTATTCTGTTCACGAGGCTTTCCCCGTCCTCAACGGTTCCGATGAGAACGCCGTTGAGGTAGACACGCCAGAGGTCTGGATTCGGCCTCTGCTCCTCTATTGGGATAACTCCGAGCCTGTTGAGGTACTCCCTGGCCTCTTCCTCCGGGATTCCGGTGGTTATCTGGGCCATCAGAGCGAGGTTCTTGACGAGACCACAGTTCGGACCTTCAGGGGTCTCAGTCGGACATATCCTGCCCCAGTGAGTTCCGTGCAAGTCACGCGCCTCGAAGTGGGGCTGATCCCTGCTCAGAGGAGAGGTGACACGCCTGAGGTGAGAGAGGGTTGACATGTAGTTGGTCCTGTCGAGGAGCTGGCTCACACCGGTTCTACCGCCGGGCCAGGCGCCGGTAGCTAAAGCGTGCTCAATCCTCTCGCTCAGCACGTCGGGCCTTATCGAGTTTCTAACGAACCTCTGGATGTTCTCGAAGGTGTACCGCTCACCCTTCCTCTGGTAGGTCTTGGTCATCTGGTACTGCATGTCCTTGACGAGCTGGCCGAAGGCCACCCTAAAGAGGTCTCTGAGGAGGTCTCCCGCTAACTTGAGCCTCTTGTTGGCGTAATGGTCCTTGTCGTCCTCACCGCGGAGGCCGAGGGAAAGCTCCAGAACCTTGAGGGCCATCATGCCGAGATAGTAGGCCTTTGCCTTTCTGTCCTTCTCCTCAACGCCCATGTGGGGCAGGAGGTTGTTGTCTATGATGTGCTGGGCCCTTCTGAGCCTGTACTCCTTGGGCTGGCCTGGGAGGGCGAGCTTGCCTATGTAGTCGAGCGCCTCCTCCTGGCTGGTTATGTCGCTTGCGTCCTCAAGGTTGTCGAAGAGAACCTGCTGTATGCGCGGGTCGTCGCTCACCGCCTCGACTATCTCCTTATCGCTGAGAACACCCAGGGCGCGCATAACGTAGACGAACTTAACCGGCCTGGGAACGTTTGGGATGTTGACGTAGAGAATTCCGTCCTTTCTCCTCTCGACGGTGATTAAAGCCCTGTATCCGTGCCTGTAGGAGAAGCACTTGGCTATCACCCTGTTCTGCCTCTGGTCTCTCTCAACCAGGGTCTTGTTCGGGGCGAGGTCTTCGATAGAGACGATAACCCTCTCGGAACCGTTGATGATGAAGTATCCTCCCGGATCCTTCGGGTCCTCGCCGAGTTTTATAAGCTCCTCGTCGCTGAGGCCGTAAAGGCGGCACGCCTTGGATTTGAGCATTATCGGGAGCTCACCTATGCGCACCTCGACGGCTTCCTGGGCGATTCCGTTAACGACGGGAATGAGTTCAAGATACAGTGGAGCAGAATAGGTCAGGTTTCTAATTCTTGCGTCCATCGGGTAGAGGGGCTTTCTCTGTCCCTGGGCCTCCTGGAACTCGGGCTCGCCGAGGCGAACCTTTCCAAACCTGACTTCGAAATCGGGGATGTCCGGCTTAATGCCGCCGAACTCGTCTATGACCTTCTGCATCCCGTAGTCGATGAAGGCGTTGTAAGAGTCAAGGTGCTGTCTGACGAGTCCCTTTTCCTTCCAGTATGCCTCCATAACGAGCCAGAGGTCGTCAGGAGTAACATCCACAACGGTCGGTCCTCTCGATGCCATAATCTCACCTCGCAGAATCAGTCCTCAACCACCAGACGGTAGTAGTAATAGTAGCCCGCCGTCGGGCTCTTTCTCTTGATCTCAAGAACGTCGCCGGGCTTCGCGCCGAGCGCCACAACGGCTGGATCCGAAGCCTTGATCTGCGGAAGCTGGGAAATCCTAATCCTGTACTTTCTGAGGAGCTCCTCTTTCTCCTCCTCGCTGAGTATCCTGTGTTCAGGAACCAGCTCGTGAGTGAATATATCAAATTCTTTTTTCGCCGCCACCGAGAATTGCCCCCTTAACATTTTTTAAGAACGATTATCACTACCTCCCACCTGCGGGTTTCGGTATATAAGCTTTTCGAGTGATAACTCGCCCACAGGGGTTTATATCGGTTACGAAAAGTTTAAGAACCGTTTTCCATGCCGAAAATCTACGCTGATGCACTGTTATGTTCACCTTTACTGGGAAAGCCTTATAAATGGTCAGCACGGGTTCGAGGTTCGAACTCAACGGGAAATGACTGAACGCCCGAAATTCGTTGGAGTTTTGATATTGTTCCGTGGAATAACTTGTCATGATATCCCATTTGATGAAATTTGTTGTCATATTCGCTCAAAATATGGGCAAAATCTGGTCAGTTTTTTGAGAAAAATGGGGGAGAATCTGGGCTCCAAATCCAGAACATGGGGAGATATTGGCTTATTTTAGCTGGTGGCCAGACTTGATTCCATGATTACAGAAAATCTGGACACTGCGGTATTCATCAGACATTGCAGGCTGGTACTGCATCCGTAAACTAAAAATGATATCAAGCTTGGCCGATTGGGTGTACTGCCAGCTTTTAATCGAACTTCTCTAGAAGAGTTTCTTGTGGTGGGCCCGGGGGGCTTTGAACCCCCGACCACGCGGTTATGAGCCGCGCGCTCTGACC
>NZ_WANV01000027.1 GCF_015521605.1 Thermococcus sp. | reverse complement strand
CTGGTATTTCGTTTTCCATTTTCATTGCTTCGAGGACGAGTAGTCCTTGGCCGGTTTTGACTTGCTCTCCTTCCCTCACGAGAATCCTCAAAACCTTGCCCGGCATTGGCGCGGTGACAACACCCTCACCAGCAACCGGAGCAGGAGACGGAGGAGCGCTCGGAGCCGGCGCTGGAGCGGCCGGGAGGGGTGCGGTGGGCGTCTGAGTCGTAACAGGGGCCGGAGCCGCGCCCAGGCTGCTTATGTCGATTCCCAGTCCCTTGGCTTCAACTGTGTACTCCTTTTCCTCAAAGGCAACCCTGAACCTGCCCATTCCGAGTTCCTCAACCTCGACCTCGTACTCGATACCATCAACGATGACCTTAACCTTCGCCATCTTCACCACTTCCCAAGTTCATAGTTGAAGTCTTCAACTTCCTCCATTGTTGACTGGACGCCGTAGAGGCGCCAGGCGTCTGAAACTTTCCTCCTGAACGGCAGAGGTCTGAGCTGCGAGGCCTTTTCCGCCGTGTACGCGAGTATGGCTGCCGTTATGACCGCGAGGTCTTTCGGGGGTATGGTCGGCTTCTCCTCTTCGACCTCTTTGACTTCGGAGGGCGCCGGAACCGGCGCGGCGGCTTCTTCCCTCTCAATAAGCCGCCTCTCCAGCCAGCCGACGAAGTAGAGCACCAGTGCTAAAATTGTGAGGACGGCGAAGACCACCGTCACTCCGAGGGCTGTGATGTTCAGGCCCTCCATGAACTCTGCCATTGATACCATGTCTCACACCTCACAGCGGTATGTTGCCGTGCTTCTTCGGGGGCAGCTTAACGCGCTTGCTCTCCATCGCCTCAAGGGCGAGGATTATCCTAGCCCTCGTCTCGGCGGGGTCGATAACGTCGTCTATGTAGCCCCTCGCGGCGGCGACATACGGGTTGGCGAAGCGCTCCCTGTACTCCTGTATCTTCTGCTGGCGAACCTCCTCCGGGTTCTCGGCCGCGGCGATCTCCTTCCTGAAGATGATGTTGGCCGCTCCCTCTGGCCCCATGACCGCTATTTCCGCGGTTGGCCACGCGAAGACGAAGTCCGCGCCGAGGTGCTTGCTTCCCATGGCGAGGTATGCCCCACCGTAGGCCTTTCTGAGTATCACAGTCACCATTGGAACGGTCGCCTCTGAATACGCGTAGAGCACCTTCGCGCCGTGCCTGATGATTCCGCCGTACTCCTGCTGGGTGCCGGGCAGGTATCCCGGAACGTCGACGAGAGTGACTATCGGGATGTTGAACGCGTCGCAGGTTCTGACGAAGCGCGCAATCTTGTCGGAGCTGTCTATGTCGAGAACGCCTGCGAAGTGTATCGGGTTGTTGGCCACGATACCAACTGTCTGGCCGTTCATCCTTCCAAAGCCGACGACGGCGTTCGGTGCGAAGTACGGGAGTATTTCGAGGAAGTCCGGGTTGCCGTTCTCGTCCCTGTCCACTATCTCGTAGATGACCTGCCTCACATCGTAGCCCTTGTTCGGGTCGTCCGGGACTATTGAGTAGAGGTTCTCGGTCTTCCTGAAGGGGGGGTCGTTCGTCTTGACGCGCGGCGGCTTCTCCATGTTGTTGGACGGGAGGTAGCCTATGAGCCTCCTTATGAGCGCCAGAACCTCTTCATCGCTCTTCCCTATGAGGTGGGCCTGGCCAGAGCGCTGGGCGTGAACCATTGCCCCGCCGAGCTGTATCGGGGTGACCTCGACTCCGGTGACTGCCTTGACGACCTGAGGCCCGGTGATGAACATAAAGCTGGCCGGGTTGTCCACCATGAGGATGAAGTCTCCTATGGCCGGACTGTACACCGCTCCGCCGGCACAGGGGCCCATTATGGCGGTGATCTGCGGAACGACACCGCTGAGGATGGTGTTCATCTTGAATATCTCACCGTAGCCCTTGAGCGAGTCAACGCCCTCCTGGATTCTCGCTCCACCGGAGTCGTTGAGGCCTATTACCGGCGCTCCAGCCTCAAGGGCAAGTTCCATTATGCGCTTTATCTTCATGGCATGCATCTCACCGAGGGAACCGCCCATGACGGTGAAATCCTGGGCGAACACAAAAACGAGCCTTCCATCGATGGTACCGTAGCCGGTGATAACGCCGTCCGCGGGCAGCTCCTTCTTGTCCATGCCGAACTCCGTTCCGCGGTGTCTGACGAAAGCGCCTATCTCAACGAAGCTTCCCGGATCGAGGAGCTTCTCGATCCTCTCGCGTGCTGTTAACTTTCCTTTAGCGTGCTGTTTTTCGACGGCCTTTTCGCCGCCCATCTCAAGGATCTTCCTCTTTCTCTCATACAGTTCGTTAACCTTCTCTTCCATGCTCATGAGAACTCCCCCTGGCTGCCGAGAGTGTCGCCTACTTGTAGTTTGTAAAGTTTAAAAGAGTTTTTATCGGGCGTCAAATCTTGAAAAGAAAAGAGGGTTCAAAGGTGTTGAATCGGCGTTTCGGCGCCACAGGCCTCACACTTGAGGAAGTGGAAGCGTCCGCGCTTGATAATCTTGGTATCGGGGCTTCCGCAGACCGGACAGATAACGTAGTCCTTGAGGTACTTCTTCATCTTGTTGCCTATCAGGTACGGTGTAAAGCGTCCCTGCAGGACGACGCGCCTTCCCTCAAGCGTTCCAGCAGTGGCAACCTCCCTCAGTATGAACTTGAGCAGATGGTTCGGGTCACGGTTCATGGCCTCGGCTATGTCCACAAAGTTCTCGATTATAGTCCTGTTTCCGGCGATCGTGACTATCGCTGCCGGAACCTCGAAACGGGAAGTGTGATGCTTGACGTTCTCGGGAAGTTCCTCGTAAGCCTTATCGAGCAGGCCCTCGAAATCGTAAAAGTCAACCTTCTTCTCGCTCACTTTCCTCACCTCCATCTTAACTACCGGGAGACGTTTATAACCTTTTGGCGTGGGGAAATGGAGGGGAATCAGAGCACGCGGTAGAAGCCCGCGCGCGGCTCGTATATCCTGGCGTCGCGCTTGAGGTCGTTGATTAGCTTCTTTATCTCGTTCTCCGAGCCGAGACCGGCCTGCTTCGCTGCCTCGATTATCCTGTCCTCTGGAGCTCCGAACTCTCCCTCACTCTCAAGGCTCTTTATGATGTCAACCATCCTGTCTATCTTGTTTATCTTCTTGGAGCTCTTGCCGACCTCGAGTATCGAGACGTCCAGAGTTCCCTCCTCGTCAACGGCTATCTTCCTTATCATGTCCTCGATTATTGCTATCGCCGCCCTCGCGTCTTCCCTTGTTACGGTCTCACTGAGGCGCATTCTGGCGTGTGCCTCGCTGAGCCTTATCAGCGCCTCCAGCTGCCTTGCCGTTATCGGAATCGGCTGCACGCCGTCGTCCTCGCCCGGCCTCTTAAAGCCCTTTCTCATCCTGACGTAGTAGCGCTTTATCTCCTCCATTGCCTCCCTGCTCAGAACGGGATGGACGTTCTTTCTCGCGTAGGCGATGTACTTTTTGAGCAGGTCGTAGGGTATCTTGGGCGTTACGGCCTCGGCCTCCCCCCTGCGCACCCTGAGGATGTGCTCCGCTATGCTTGAGTCGACCTTCTCGTCCGGCTCGTCGAGGAGAAGGAAGATCAGGTCGAAACGGCTGAGCAGGGTCGGCGGAAGGTCGAGCTGCTCCGGAAGGGACTTGTGTCTGTTGAACCTGCCAAACTTGGGGTTAGCGGCCGCTATGACGGTAGTTCTTGCGTTGAGGGTCGCGGTGATTCCTGCCTTACTGATGCTTATTGTTTGCTGCTCCAGCGCTTCATGTATGGCGCTCCTGTCGCGGTCGCTCATCTTGTCGAATTCATCGATTAACGCGAATCCGCCGTCGGCGAGCACCAAAACACCCGCTTCTAAAACCCAGGAGCCTGTGAATTCATCCCTCACGGCGGCTGCAGTAAGCCCCGCGGCCGAACTGCTCTTACCACTCGTATAAATCGCCCTCGGCGCCAAATTGGCCACGTAGCGGAGAATCTGGCTGTTGTGGACGAAGATGTCGTTGGCAATGAAGTTATGGTGCTCCGGAACCTGGAGGTCATAGACCCAGGGGTGTTCTGGCTTGTATTCTTCTATCTCTCTAACCCTGTCCCAGAAGATGTCCGAGTTTGCCAGAAGGCTGAGGATTTTAACCTCTTCCGATTCAGATAGGTGCTTCTTGAGGGTTTCAACAATTAGCCCGAGTTTCTCTCTGCTGGGTAACCTATCGCCCCTCTCGTAGTGGAGGTAAGTTGAGCGGTTTATGCCCATCTCCTTCTGGGTTAACCTTGCCTCGGTTCTCAGCTCTCTGAGAAAGTCACCAACTCCTGGAACAACGTCCACGTTGGTGTTGGGGGAGATGCTTTCTGTGACGTCCTCAAGGATGCGCTGTTTCCTTTTGATTCTAAATCCTATCTCGGTCCTGAACTTCAACACATCTTCCCCGGTTATAATAAGGCGGTAGTAGGTCTTCTTATCTCTCATTTTCCCGTTGGTGGCCCTACTTTTAGTCTCGTGTAGCTGGGATTTTATCCCAAATCTGAGGAGCAGGTGCTGGATTCCTCTCAGCATCTCTTTTGAAGCTGAGACAACTGTTATTTTTGGTCTTCTCTTGTCCACTGTCCCTTCAGCGTCAAAGTACCCCCTGAGAAATGCTCTAACGTCCTCTGCTCTTGCCCTGAAAAGCTGAGGTGGAACTGTTTTCTCCGCTGAGGGTTTTGCAAGCCCCAGCCACTCTAAGAGGTGGTAGAGTTCGATACTGGAAGCATAGACTTCCCCGGAATTCTTGCCTCTGTGGGCTTCCCTTATCTTGGGGGTGAGGCCAATACATTTGAGGTAGTTGTAAACCTTCTCTATGAGTTCGGGGTCGTTGTTTGTGAAGTAGAGAGTGGCGCTTCCGCCCCTGTTCTGGGCATAGCCTTCCCCTGATATCAGCCCCATAACGTACCAGAATTCCTCGTCAGCGAACTCCGGAAGAACAAGCCTGCTCTTTGCGGTTTTCGGTTTTTGGATAGGTGCGTTGCTTAGTCTTACTGCTTCCCCTTCTGTTGGTATAATCCTCGGGACTGCTATGAAGTCCCCCTCTCTAAGCTCCTCCGCTTTCCTCGTCTTAAACTGGCCGTCATCAAAGACGAAGAACGGGTGAGTTGGGGTTACCTTAATTTCCCTGCCGCTGGCGGTCTTTATCCTGAACATTTTCCCCGGAGTGGTTCTCTTCCAGGCTATGTTCGCCTTGACCTTTCTTACCTTCAACGTCTCTGCGTCAAGGGCGTAGAGCTCGAGATCAAGGGGAGCGTAGACGCCATCGTCAACTTTCCCGAGCGTTCCTTCTTTTTCCGCTCTCTCGACGGCTTCTTCAACAATCTCCCCAATCTTTTTCAGACTTCCATCTGCTAAAACGACCTCTGTATTGTAATCAACGCACTTAGCCACTCCCGGATCTCCCACAAGCAGGACGTGGCTCTCTCCCCTGAGCTTGGTCCCATCGGGCAGTGTTCTCTGCACACCGCCGAAGAGCGCCAGCGCGATGCCCTTCTTAACGGTCTTGTGGCCCCATATTGCGGGGGCTATGGAGTCAACGATGGCATCGACGATGTCCTTCCTTTTGGCCAGCTCGCGTATCTTCTGCTCGTCCTCCGGTGAAATCTCAAGCTCCTCGATTTCCTTGCTGAGCTGTTCTATGTGGTTTACCTCCAGAACCTTCTTGAATATCGGCCTCTTGTCCCTCTGCTCCAGGATGACGCGGAGAATTCCGGTAACCAGAACCCTATCGCCAGGCAGGGCCGTATCCACAAGGTCGTCCAGGAGTATCGCATCAACGAAGCGGGGCATCTGACCGCCTTTCAAGCTTTCGGGCCTGTCCTGAAGGCGGAAGCTCTGGAAGTTAATGAAGCGGCTCTTCTCGACGTCAAGGTCAACGTTTCTGGAACCGCAGGCGTCGCACTTGCTCGGCTTGACTATGTTCTCGTAGGGCCTCTGGAGGCGGACCATCTCGTTGCCGCAGTCCTTGCAGACGAAGACGGCCTTCTCGACGAAGGGCTTCACCTCGCTCACGCGCGTGATTATGCCCTCCACCTGGATGAGCCGGTTTATGTGCTCGCTCCCGAGTTCCTTGACAAGGAGAGTCCTCGGAAGGTTGTAAAACCTCGCGTGAACTTTGAACTCCTCCTCCTTGAGGAGGGGCGGCTCACGGAGGACTATTTGAATCGCATCCTCGGCCGCGAGTATGCTCTCTTCCGGGTTTTCGAGGAGCTCGCCCGCCAGCTCGGGGTCGAAGGAGTTGAGGTGCGTCCAGTCTATCGCCAGTGAGCGCTTTGGGGTGACCGTGAGCAAATCCTTGAGCTTGTTCAGATATACCTCGTTTCCGCTGTCGTCCACGTACTCCCTCAGAAAGCGCGCGTACCTTTCTATCATGTCCTCCCTGTCCATCACTCCTCACCCAGCCACTCGTTTCTGATCTTGGAAAGCTGGAGGTATATCCTCCTCTCCTCCGGTGATAGTCTCGACAGCAGCTCAAGGCTGTTGGGCCTCAGCATAACAGCCTTTAGAATTTTGTTGAAGCGTATCGTCTTCAGGTGCTCCAGCTTCTTCTTCAGGTTGGCGAGCTTTGTCAGCTTGACGTTTATGGTCTCTATTCCCTCCCCGGCGTTCATCCTCACGTAGTTCTCCAGGTAATACATGTAGAACTCGGCTCTCTCGTACAGCCCCGCGGGGAGAGGCATCAGGGGCTCGTTCTCCCTCTCCTCGGCTATCGCGCGGTCTATCTCCCCTATAACCTTATCGGTCTCATCGATGACCTCGACTATCCTGGCCTCCCAGAGTTCCTTTGCCTTCCAGTCCTCGAGGAGAACGACATCGCCGGCGCTCCAGTCCCCCAGAGGACGGAGGATTTTAACCGCTATGACTGCTCTACCGGTGAACATGACATCACCCTCTCGAATATACCCATACTCCATGATGCTTTTAACTTTACCCTAACGATAGGATGTGAATGACGGTTAATCCTATAAGCCCGGTGCCGTAGATATCTGTGGTGAGAGCATGCTGATAGGGATAATGAGCGATACCCATGACAACCTCTCGGCCATCGCCAAGGCTGTTGAGCTGTTCAACGGGAGAAACGTTGAGCTTGTCATCCACGCCGGGGACTACGTTGCCCCCTTTGTTGCCAGGGAGCTCAAGAAGCTCAGGGCACCGCTCAGGGGTGTTTTCGGCAACAACGACGGCGAAAGGAAAGGCCTCTATGAAGCGCTGGGGATCTACGATGAGATACTGGAAATCGAAGCCGATGGCATGAAGATAGCCGTAACCCACGGCACCGACGAGCGCATCGTCCGTGCGCTGGCCAGGAGCAAGCTCTACGATGTGGTCATAGTCGGCCACACCCACCGCTACGAGATACGCGAGGAGGGAAGGACCATACTCGTCAATCCCGGTGAGGTCTGCGGCTACGTCAGCGGTGTGAGGAGCGTTGCCCTCCTGGACACCCGGAAGAGGGAGGTGCAGATAATCAACCTCGACACCGGTGAGCTTCTGGGGGCAATGAGCCTCTAGCGAATCCCCTTCTATCTTCAAATCAAGCAAAGGATAAGCGGCGGTAAGTATGGAGGACGTGCTGATTCCGAAGGAAAGGCGGGATGCGGTCGTTTTGATAGGCGTTGACAGGGAGGATAACGTGGAGTTCATAAAGGTCTACGGGGTTAGCGA
The DNA here is from genome assembly GCF_015521605.1 of Thermococcus sp. Classification (NCBI taxonomy): domain Archaea; kingdom Methanobacteriati; phylum Methanobacteriota; class Thermococci; order Thermococcales; family Thermococcaceae; genus Thermococcus; species Thermococcus sp. The sequence goes on along the minus strand of NZ_WANV01000027.1, from coordinate 1,730 downwards.
GGAGAAGGCCAGGCAGACCCTTGAGGAGTTCTTTAACGCCAGGGGCCTTTTCCCGGGAGATTACAGGCTCATCAGCAGGGGCAGGGAAGAGGTTGGGGGGAGGAGGGCGATAACGACGAGGAGCGAGGCCTCGCTCAGCGCGGTTCTGGCCAGGCTCGGTTTAAAGCTCCTCTCCAACGGCGTTCTTCATCTGGAAGGGGTTGAGAGCCTCTACCAGTTCACCATGGTGAGTGAAAAGCTCTACGGGAAGCTCAAGCACGTAAAAGGGTCCGAGAGGGCTAAAAAGGCGGGCTTTTCCCTCTCAATATCCGGGGCCCTGAACCTCGGCCTCCACACGCTGATAGTGAACTGGAGGGGGATAAACGTTGAGCCGCTCATTCCCGGGGAGGCCATCTTCCTGAGGGAGCCCTCCCCCGCAGAGGTTCTTGAAGCCATGAAAAAGGGCACTCAGGTGGTCGTTGAGACGGTCTTCCCGGAGAAGTACACCATGATTCCGTTCGGGGTGCGAATTAAGATCCCGCCCCTCTCAACCGGGGAGTTCGCCAGGGAACTTGAGGACAGGGTGGGGTTTCCGGTCGATGAGGAGATTCTCAGCGACTATCCCCCGGAGCTGCTGAACTACCGGAGCATCGAGGCCATAGCTAGAATTGTGGAGGAGCTTTCAAAGAGGGGCGTTGATAAGGAAAAGGCCCTGGAAACCGCGATATTTGTGAACCTCGGCTTCGTCCCCTCGGACTTCAGGTTGGACGACTCTAAGCCCTCAGGGCCCTGAAGTACCTCACCACCATTTCTTTGAACAGGGAGTTGTGTTTCCCAAGGGCCGCGTTTATAAGCTCCCTGAACTTTTCATCTTCCGCGAGATAGCCGAGGAGCAGTGCCTCATCAACACTCAGCTCTCCCAGGAATCCGCTCCTTTCCAGGAATTCTCCCCTGCTCTTGGATTCTTCCCTAAGGCTCTTCAGCCTTTCGAGGTAGGGCCTTACCCTCTCCTCCCTCCTCTTAAATTCGAGCCAGTCCACGACAAGGGAGCCCCTGTTCCCAAGGTATGTCCAAGGGTCCCGGAGGTATTTACCAACGAGCTCACCCAGTTTGGAGCTCAGTATCTTTTCCCTGAACTCTTCGAGCCCCAGGTAGTCATCGCTCAGACGCTTTCTGTCGACGGCATCGAGGCTCTCGAAGATTACCAGAGCGGCAAGGTAGCACTTAGCGGGAAACGGGATTTCAGGGAGGATTAGCCTACTTCCCCGTATCTCGGCGCGCTGGCCGTCTCTCCTCTCCAGGTTTTCCAGCACCATGCCGAGGGGATAACTTAAACTCTTCACGCAGAACTCAAGCTCGTCCATAGCCACACCACCCCGATTTTTTCCTCCCTGGGTAAAAGCCTTTCGGCAAGGTTTTTTAGCCGGGACGGAGAACTGGTATCGGTGGGGAGAGGTGATAGTGATAGACGGTTCCTACGGTGAGGGGGGAGGTCAGATACTGAGAACGAGCGTTGCCCTCTCCGTTATCACCGGAAAACCCGTTAAAATCGTAAACATACGCGCCAACAGGACCAACCCTGGCCTTAGACCCCAGCATCTCCACGGGATTCTGGCACTGAAGGAACTCAGCAACGCGAGGGTAAAGGGCGCCCGAGTCGGCTCGACGGTTCTGGAGTTCGTTCCGGGCGAGGCAAAGCCGGCGCATATACGCGTCCCGATAAAGACCGCCGGCAGTATAACCCTCGTCCT
>NZ_WANV01000026.1 GCF_015521605.1 Thermococcus sp. | reverse complement strand
TAAAAAATAGGGAACTGGTGGTTCCTGGGACTTTACTTGCCCAGGGGCCGTTTAAGAGCGGAAGAGGGACGTTCAGGGAAGGCAACAGGATATACTCAACCGTCGTTGGGCTGGTTGAGATCAGGGGGGACGCGATAAGGGTGATACCCCTTGAGGGCCCGTACATACCCGAGGTTGGTGACAACGTTCTCGGCAAGATAACCGACGTCAGGTTCTCCAACTGGAGCGTGGACATAGGGGCACCCTACGAGGCCAACCTGCGTGTCCAGGACGCTGTCGAGGAGCGCATAGACATACTGAAGACCGACCTGAGGAAGATATTCGACATCGGTGACATAATCTACGCCAGGATAAAGGCGTACAACGAGATAAACCAGATAGACCTGACCACGAAGGGGATGCCCTTCAAGGGCGGCCCGCTCAGGGGAGGGCAGATAGTCAAGATAACGCCCTCCAAGGTGCCTAGGCTCATCGGCAAGGGCGGTTCGATGATTAACCTCATCAAGAAGCTGACAAACACGAGGATAATAGTCGGCCAGAACGGCTGGGTCTGGGTCAGCGGCAGAAAGGAGGAGCTTGAGAGGCTCGCTATCGAGGCCATACTCAAGGTCGACAGAGAAAGCCACACCCAGGGGCTAACGGACAGGGTCAAGGAACTTCTCATGACGAGACTCCAGGAGCTCAAGGAACGGGGAGTCGTTGAAGAGATGCCCCAGATTGAGGAGCAAACCGCTGGAGAGGGTGAAGGAGAATGATGGGCAAGCCAGAGGGTTTAAAGCTCATAGATGAGAATGGAAAGAGGATAGACGGGAGAAAGAAGTACGAACTCAGACCTATTAAGATGGAGGTCGGCGTGCTGAAGAACGCCGACGGTTCTGCCTACGTTGAGTGGGGCAAGAACAAGGTTCTTGCCGCTGTTTACGGACCGAGGGAGATTCATCCCAAGCACCTCCAGAGGCCAGACAGGGCGATACTCCGCGTGAGGTACAACATGGCTCCCTTTAGCGTCGAGGAGAGGAAGAAGCCCGGTCCTGACAGGAGGAGTGTGGAGATAAGCAAGGTCATAAGGGGCGCCCTTGAGCCTGCGCTCCTACTTGAGATGTTCCCCAGGACTGCCATAGACGTCTTCATCGAGGTTCTACAGGCGGATGCCGGAACGCGCGTTGCCGGAATAACCGCCGCTTCCCTCGCCCTGGCGGACGCTGGAGTGCCCATGAGGGACCTGGTCGCGGCCTGCGCCGCCGGTAAGATAGAGGGGGAGATAGTCCTTGACCTCAACAAGGACGAGGACAACTACGGCGAAGCCGACGTCCCGGTGGCCATAATGCCCCTCAAGAACGACATAACTCTCCTCCAGATGGACGGCTATCTGACCAGGGAGGAGTTCATCGAGGCGGTGAGGCTTGCCATTAAGGGGGCCAAGGCTGTCTATCAGAAGCAGCGCGAGGCGCTGAAGGTCAAGTATCTCAAAATAGCCGAGGAGGTCGGTGGAGGTGAGTGAGATGGAAGTTATGGCCAGCATAATGCGCGACCACATCCTGAGCCTCCTCAAGGAGGGCAGGCGCGTGGACGGTCGCTCGCTTGAGGACTACCGCGATCTTGAGGTCAAGGTCAACGTCATCGAGAAGGCGGAAGGTTCGGCGTGGGTGAGGCTCGGGAACACCCAGGTTCTCATCGGCATAAAGGTCGACATGGGCGAACCGTTCCCCGACCTCCCGGAGAAAGGGGTTATAACCACCAACGTCGAGCTCGTGCCGCTTGCCTCACCGAGCTTTGAGCCGGGACCCCCTGATGAGAACGCCATCGAGTTGGCCAGAGTCGTGGACAGGGGCATAAGGGAGAGCGGGGCTGTGGAGCTGGAGAAGCTCGTCATTGTCCCGGGCAAGCTCGTGAGGGTGGTCTTCATAGACGTCCATGTCCTTGACCACGACGGGAACCTCCTTGACGCCAGCGGCATCGGGGCAATAGCGGCCCTGCTGAGCGCAAAGATGCCGAGGGTCGTCTACGACGAGGAGAAGGACGAGGTTCAGGTTCTCGACGAGTACGAACCCCTTCCGGTCAGTAAGATACCGATCCCGGTTACCATAGCCAAGATAGGCGGCAACCTCCTGGCCGACCCGAACCTCGACGAGGAACGCGTCATGGACGGCAGGATAACCATAACCACCGACGAGAACGGCATGATTTCCTCAGTCCAGAAGAGCGAAGGGGGCAGCTTTAAGCTTGAGGAGGTTATGTACGCGATCGATCTGGCCCTGAAGAAGGCCGCCGAGATCAGGGAGAAGGTTCTTGAGGCCGTCAGGGCCGAATGAACCTTTCTTTGTTATGATGTTTTTTCTTTTCATCCTTTAAACTTCCTAAGCCTTATCTTTGCTGTAGTATACGCTAAGATAAGGCCAAATCCCCATGCGATCAAAAGTGTCAGTTTAGTCTCTTGCGGAGTTGCCAACAGGAAGGCAAAATATGCAGAAATGGATAACCTTAATATCCATTTTTCTCTAGGGATCGCTCTCGAGAACTCATCTCTCTTAGAGGAGAAAGTGTCATGAAGAAGTTCATAGCTAAAAACGAGGGCCAGCGTTATCAGGAAGTACGCTATCACCGCACCGTAAAATTTGAATGATACGACTGTTCCGATTTCCGGATGTGGAAAGAAAAACCTTCCAATGCAGAGGATTGTGTAGAACCCAATTTGCTTGATAAATTCTGTGTTTTTTATAATTTCTAGTGTACTGGGATCCTTGTAGGCCATCTTGACACCTCCCACTAACGTGTGAAAAATGAAAATTAGAGACTAGTGGGCATCATAGAGTCCACCTGCTACTCTTAGCAGAAGCTGGCCATGAACCATCCAGTAGACTTTCAGCAGCTGATGAAAGTGTATATGCAGTTACAGTGTACGTTATTACTGCAGGTGCTGCCAACAATGCTAATCCTAAGCTTACAATACCTGCTGCAAAATTATACCAGGGGTTATCCAATAAAGAGAACAAAGTGTTGCCATATGTATGTTCATAAACCATGCCGAATTCAATTTGTTCACTCTTTGCGTTAGGGTGTATCTTGTACATTATAGTTATTGATCCTTTAAAGATTTCATCCTTTACCGTATATGTCCTTGTTGTTATTGTTGTCTTAACACCATTTGTTATAGTGCTCGTTGCCTCTTCTTTTTCTCTGACGTACTTTACACCACTATTACTTCCAATGCCTAGTGTTGTAGTTATTGATACGTGAGATACTTCAAGTATTCCCTTTGGATATGGGATGTAGATCAGGTCCTCACTTCCTCTCCATCCCCACTCCTCCGTAGCAGGTCTTCCCATCGAATCTGTCCATTCCCAGTAGTACTCTACGAACACATAGTTTGAGGCGGAGTATAGTGAATATGGCGTGACTTTCAGTTTAAGAAATATTTTCTCCCCACCTAAAATCTGCGCTTCTCCATTCTTTTTAGAAATTCGCGGAAAACTGTACACATACTCAGTAGTTTTTCCCTTTTTAAGTCCATGTCGGATAAGAAGCCATTGTGCTTTAATCTCGTTGAGAAATCCTCCTTGGGATACCAGTGTACGGTACTCACTGATTACTTTTCCGATTTCTTCTAACTCAGCCTGAGTTAAATCCCTGTTCTGTGTTATGAATGGAGTTGCTGCGACTGCATGAATACTGTTTAGTACTATCAAAACTATTGCTATTCCCAACAGTTTTCTTAGTACCACATTATCACCGTAGCTATATTGCTAAATATTCTTATAAATTTTTCGGTTATTGTAGTAAATTTTGTTATCCAGTCATGTTATTTAGAGAACCCTTATGAATAACCAAAAAATCCAGAGAAGTTTTTAGAAAGAGATATAAACACCAATGCCCAAATTAATCCAGCCTTACGATTAACTGGGGGGAACAGTTATGGGATTGTTTGACAGTCTCAAAAAGAAGGACGAAAAGGCCAAGAAGAAGCCGCCCGCGGCGATTAAAAAGGAGGTTGCTCCTAGGCGTGACATCGATGTCATTCCTCTTGAGGAGGATGTTCTTGCTAAGGAGATAGTCAAGCCCCAGGTCAGGTACCTCAAGAAGATCGTCGTTACCAGCTATGCCGACCTTGAGAGGATTTCCGAGGAGCTCCAGAACGGCAACATAATTCTGGTCGACCTCACGCCGCTTGAGGTCAAGCCGGAGGTTCTTGAGAAGGTCGCGGAGCAGATAAAGGGCATGGTCAGCGCCCTCGGCGGTCAGGCCGCTAAAATCTGCAAGCACGAAATAAAGCTGATTCTCGTACCGGCGGACATAAGAATCGCCAAGTGACTGCCTTTCTTTTCTACCCACGATTTTATAAAGGATTCACTCAGTCTATTCTTCGGTGGTGAGAGATGACCGGAAGGGAAGGGGAGATTCAGGAAATCCGGCTGGGAGACTGTCCAATCTGCGGTGGCAGGGGCACGCTTAAGGCCCTCCAGTACGTTCACGACATTCCCTACTTTGGAAAGGTCATGGAGAGCACGATAATCTGTGAGAAGTGCGGCTACCGCAACGCGGATGTCATGATTCTGGAGGACAGACCGCCCAAGCTCTACAGCGTGAGGATCGAGGAGGAAAAGGACCTCTTCACCCGCGTTGTCAGGAGCAAGAGCGGGACCATCGAGCTCGAAGAGATAGGCGTCAAGATTGAACCGGGGCCGGCGGCGGAGGGCTTCGTCAGCAACGTCGAGGGGGTCCTTGAGAGGGTCAGGGAGACCCTTATAATGGCCCGGCATTTCAGGGAGCAGGAGGGTGACGAGGAAGCCGTGAAAAAGGCCGAGGAGATACTGGAGTACATCGAGCAGGTGAAGGAGGGCAAAAAACCGCTCACCGTGAGGATTATGGATCCCCTCGGCAACAGCGCCCTCATCGGTGAGAAAGTGAAGAGCAGGCTCCTGACGCAGGATGAAATCAAGAGCCTCAGCCTCGGCCCGTACGTCCTTGTTGAGCCCGAAGAGGGCGAAGAAACGGACGGTTAGAGGTATATCACGTCCCTGGCAAGGAGGTCCTCTATCAGGGCCCTTACCCAAGGCTTTCTGGTTTTCCTTGAGAGGTGGATTATGCCCTCAACGTGGACTCCATAGCGCTCCTTCATTTCCTCCCGGCTCATAGGTTCTCTGAAGAGGAAGGGCCTCTCTATGGTGAACGCGTAGCCATGCTCCCTGATGTATTCCCCCAGCCAGCGCTTCCCGTTTTCGCCGTGAACCAGCGTCAGGCCGCTCGTATCTTTCGTCATCTCCCAGAGCGTATCGAGGTCGGCCCTTATTACCTCACCAACCTCAAAGCCCCCGGCTATCGTTCCCCTCCGTGTCAGAGTCTGCTCTCCGTGGAGGCCGAGCCTTTTCAGGGTGTCCCTCAGTTCGTAGGGATTTCCCCTCGCCACGTAGAGGAAAACGGTGTCCCCCTCGCTGAATGCCCTGGCCTTTCTCAGCTCTACCGTCTTAAGCCCGCGGAATATCAGCTCCGCGTAGACCTGATGGAGCGCTATCACGTGCTCCATGGTTTCACCTGGGCTAAGAGCATCGATGGGAATTAAAAAAGTTTGGGATTAACGCTTCAGTGCCGCCTTCACGATATCACTCACCACACCGCTCGCCGTTTCTTTCAGTCCAGCACCCGCACCCCTGATGACCAGCTCTCCGAGCAGGTCGGTTTTTATTATCGCAGCATTCTCGTGGCTTTCAACGGCCAGGGGGCTTCTCCGTGGAACTTCCCTGGGCTCCACTGTGACAGCTCCGTCTTCAACCTCTGCCACGAGCCGCAGGGTGTTCCCCCTTCCTTGGGCACGTCTGACCTCCTCCGGGGTTATCTCCCCTATCCCCCTTCTCTTCACCCTATCGAAAGTCAGAGGGTGAAACGCAAGGCAGTGCAGGATGGTGGCTTTGTATCCCGCGTCTATTCCCAGTATGTCCCCGCTGGGGTCGCGCTCGGCTATCCCGAGAGCCTGGGCTTCCCTTAGTGCTTCCTCAAAATCAAGCCCTGCCTCCATCCGGCTTAGAATGAACGTGGTTGTGGCGTTTAGAACCGCCTCTATCCGCTCAACGGTGTCTCCCTTCAGACCGTCACGGAGGACGGTTATTATCGGCGTCCCGGCCATCACGGTAGCCTCGAATAGGTAGGGCAGATCTCTCCTCTCCGCCTCCCTCATCAGTTCGGCGTAGTGAAAGGCCAGGGGCGGCTTGTTGCTCGTAACAACGGCTTTGCCGTCCTTTAGGGCGGTAAGGTGCCAGGTGTGGGCGTTTTTATCGTTGGTGACGTCTATAACGATGTCTGCATCGATCTCCCTAACCGCCTCGTCGGGTGTGAAGCTGTAGACCTCGTAGTCGTTCGTCCATGCCGATAGCTTTCCGAAGTTATCCTTGATTATGAGCGCCTCCCGGAGGTCTATGCCCTCGGGAAGCCAGACGACCCCGCTGGTATCGGCTATGCTCACGACCTTGAATTCCACACCGTATCTCTGGCGGAAGAGCGCTCCCTTCTCCAGCAAAACCCGTGAGACGGCCTTTCCAACGTTCCCAAAACCGAAGAGCGAGAGTTTTATCTCCTTCACCGACACCACCCGCAAGAAAAGGAAATTAAGCCGGGGTCACTTGTTGAGGATGACCTTTATGATGTCCATGTCCCTGATGATGCCCACCAGCTCTCCCTCGCCCCTTATGACCGGGAGCTGTTCAATGTGGTACTGGACCATCTTCTGGGCGACATCATAAACGCTCATGTGGGGCGTCGCAACGACAAGCTCCCTGTTCATTATCTCGGAAACGGGCTTCTTGGGGAGCTGGAGCTCGGCCTTCTCGAAGAGGAGCGTGGGATTGCTCTCCAGTATCCAGTCCTCCTCGCTCGATGCCGCCAGGGCAGTCTGCTTCATGACCCTCACAACCTCGCTGTCCTTGAGGAGGTCTGTTTCATCAACCATCCCTACGAGGTTGCCCTCGTCGTCTATAACCGGAATCGCCATGGCGTTGCACAGGAGAAGAGCCTTGAGGGCGGCTTTAAGCGGCGTCCCGTGCCAGACGAGGCCAACGTTCTTCTGATAGTACTTCTCAATCGTCACGTTCTTCAGCTTCTCATTCTTTGCCAGGTAGCGTCTCACGATATCCCCAACGGTAAGTATTCCAAGAACACGCTTCTCCTCGTCGACAACAACGACGCGCCTGTAGTCCATCTCAAGCATCGCCCTGACGGCCTTCTTAAGGTCATCGTTGGGTCTAACGGTGGGGACGTCCCTCTTAACGAGCATCGCGAGCTGCTCCTCGTCGGGGTGGAGCAGAACGCGTTTTATGCTTATGATTCCTGCGAGGGCTTTCGTGTTCTTGTTGATGACGGGGAATGACCTTACTTTATGCTTCCGGAAGAGACTGAGGGCGTATTCCCTCGTTGCCGGAAGTTCTATCACAACTGGATCGGGGGTCATCAAAGTCTTCACACGCATTTCCTTCACCACCGCTTTAACCTAAAGCGCTCTTCCCCTATTTTAAGCTTTTCATTCAAAAATTGACAAAAAGATGGGGAGACTTCAGCCCAGAACAGAGAGGAGCACTCCAGCAACGACGGCCGTTCCGATGACCCCTGCGACGTTCGGGCCCATCGCGTGCATGAGGATGAAGTTTCCGGGGTCTTCCTCGCTGGCCATTCTCTGGACGACCCTGGCGGACATCGGAACCGCTGAAACTCCGGCAGCTCCTATCATCGGGTTTATCTTTCCTCCGGAGAGCTTCATCATGAGCTTTCCGAGGAGCACTCCACCGGCGGTGGCGCTGGTGAAGGCGACTATCCCGAGTCCGAGGATCATGAGGGTCTGTGCCGTGAGGAAGCTCTCGGCGCGCATTGTCGAACCGACGCCAAGGCCGAGGAATATCGTGACTATGTTCATCAGTTCCTCCTGTGCGGCCTTGCTGAGCCTCTCGACGACACCGCTCTCCCTGAAGAGGTTGCCTATCATGAGCATTCCGACCAGCGGTGCGGCGGTGGGGACGAGGAGGGCTATGACTATCATGCTGACGATCGGAAAGAGTATCTTCTCCCTCTTGGACACCGGCCTGAGCTGCTCCATGCGTATCATTCTCTCCTCCCTGCTGGTCAGGGCCCTTATGACCGGCGGCTGAATGAGCGGGACAAGGCTCATGTAGCTGTAAGCGGCGACCGCGGTTGCTCCGAGGATGTGGGGCGCCAGCTTGGTGGTCAGGTAGATGGTGGTCGGCCCATCGGCACCACCGATGATACCAATCGAAGCCGCCTCTGGCAAGGTGAAGCCCAAAATGACCGCCGTCAGCATGGCTACGAAAACGCCTATCTGGGCCGCGGCACCGAGGAGTGCCGTCTTGGGATCGGCTATCATGGGGCCGAAATCCGTCATTGCCCCGAGACCGAAGAATATCAGCAGCGGCACTATCTCCGTCTTTATCAGCAGGTAGTAAATCAGGTCAAAGAGCCCCGGTGGGCCGTACTGCTGGTTGAGATAGGCCATCGTGGTAAATATGTTCTCCTCCATCCCCGGCGGAAGCTGCGGCGCCACCGGCCAGTTGACGAGGTGGCTCAGCGGCAGGTTAACGAGAACCGCGCTGATGCCTATCGGGAGCAACAGGAGGGGCTCCATCTTGTACCTGACGGCCAGGTACACCAGCGTCAGGCCGACGATTATCATAATTACGTTTCCCACAGTGAGGTTGAGCAGTCCCATGTGTTCGAAGAAGTCTATTATCGCCTGCTCCAGTCCTGCCATCACCCATCACCCTAGCTCTATGAGTGTTTGTCCGGTGTCGACGGTGTCGCCTTCTTTGACGTGGATTTTTTTGATTATTCCGTCTTTTGGTGCTGGTATTTCGTTTTCCATTTTCATTGCTTCGAGGACGAGTAGTCCTTGGCCGGTTTTGACTTGCTCTCCTTCCCTCACGAGAATCCTCAAAACCTTGCCCGGCATTGGCGCGGTGACAACACCCTCACCAGCAACCGGAGCAGGAGACGG
>NZ_WANV01000025.1 GCF_015521605.1 Thermococcus sp. | reverse complement strand
CCTCCATGCTCCTCCTGTGGAAGGCCATTCCCTCTATCTCGGCCAGCCTCAGCCCCAGCTCCCTCTCGGCGAGGAACTCCTCCCTGCTCACCTGGGCGACGCTTATCGGCTTGAGGAAGTCCCTGACCGTGAGGACACCGCTGAACCTGGCCGCTCCGCCCGTCGGGAGGACGTGGTTGACGCCGAGGAAGTAATCCGCCGCCGGCACCGGCGTGTAGGGGCCGAGGTAAATTGCCCCGGCGTTCTCGATCAGGTCAACGAGCTCCATCGGCCGGGCGGTGATTATCTCAAGGTGCTCCGGCGCTATCTCGTTGGCCTTCTCGGCGCACTCCTCAAGGGTCTCGCAGAGCATGACCTCTATTCCCTCGCGCGAGCAGTACTCCGCCAGCTCCCTTGAGGTCGTGAGGAGCCACGCCTTGCTGTCCTTCCCGTGCTCAAGCTGGCTGAGTAGATCTGCCAGGACGTATTCCTTCTCCGCCGTCCCGTCAGCTATGACGGCTATCTCCGACGGCCCGGCCAGGCTGTCTATTCCAACAACGCCGAAGACCTGCCTCTTGGCCTCGTTGACGAACCTGTTTCCCGGCCCGAATATCTTGTCCACCTTCTTCATCCCGATGCCGTACGCCATCGCCCCTATCGCCTGGACGCCGCCCAGCTTGTAGACCTCGTCGATGCCGAGCAGGTCGGCGACGTAGAGCACGTAGGGGTTCACTCTGCCCTCCTTCGGCGGAATAGTCACCGCTATCTCCTTAACGCCTGCTATCTTCGCCGGCACGGCCACCATCATCAGCGTCGAGGGGAGCGGCTTTCCGCCGGGGACGTAGATGCCTATCCTCCTTATCGGGCGGTATATCAGGCCGTAGAGTGAGCCGTTCTTGAGGAACAGCCTCTCCTTCTCCATCTGTTTCTCGTGGTACTCCCACAGGCGTTCTATCGTGCGGAGGATTATCTCCCTGTCCCTCTGCGGGATGCTCCTCACGGCCTCGGTGAACTCCTCCCTCGTGACCCTGAAGGGGCCGTCGTAGCCGTCGAACCTCCTGGAGTACTCCCTGACCGCCTCGATCCCCCTCTCGCGGATGTCCCTCAGCATTCCGGCGACGTAGCTCTCAAGCTCAAAATCCATCCTTAATCACCTCTTTTATCGCAAAGACAAGCTCGTTTATCTCCTCAAACTTAGTTTTCTGGGCTATCCTGTTCACGAGGAGCAAAGCGGAGACGTCCATTATCTTCTCCACCTCGACGAGCCCGTTGGCGCGGAGCGTGTTCCCTGTCTCCACGATGTCCACTATCGCGTCGGCTATCCCTATCCTGGGCGCCAGCTCGATGCTCCCGTGGAGCTTCAGTACCTCCACCTCGACGTTGAGGCCCTCGAAGAAGCGCCTCGTTATCCCCGGGTACTTGGTGGCTATCCTGTAGCCGTCCATCTCTTCCGGCCCGACGACCCTCTCCGCCGGCATGGCCAGGCTCAGCCTGCACTTCCCGAAGGGCAGTTCGAGGGGTATGAGGACGTCGCTCCCGCGCTCCTCAACGACGTCGCTCCCGGAGATGCCGACGTCGATTCCGTACTCAACGTAAACCGGAACGTCAAAGGCCCTCGCGAGGAGAACCTCGTAACTGCCGACCCTCTCGATCAGCCTCCTTTCCGCGGGAGGTCTCAGCTCTATTCCGGCCTTTCTGAGGATCTCCAGCGAACCCTGAAGGAGCCTCCCCTTGGGGAGGACGAACCTTATCGGGGAACCGTTGGAGCGCTTCATTCACTCCACCTCCACCGGGATGCCCATTCTCACGAGCCTCTTGGCCTCTGCAAAGACATCCCTGGGCTCACCTCTCAGCCTCTTCCTGTTCCTGTCCCCCTTTTTCCTGAAGAGCTTCGAGAGCGCCCCCATATCAAAGGCAAAGCCGAAGGCTGGTTTCCCCTTGAACGTGTACTCACCACCGCCACCGAGGGGCTTCCCCAGCTCGGGTGAATAGACCTCGAAGAGCACGTCGCGGTAGTAGGGCAGCGGTCTAACCGTTCCGAAGTCGATGAACAGCCTCTCGTCGTTGACGGCCTCGACTATCCTGTCGAGCTTCCGATAGCCGCTCTCCTTCCCCCAGAAGTTGAAAAGCTCCCACAGCTCCTCCTTTTTCTCCTTGCTTATCGGGAGACGCTCTATTATCTCAAAGTTTCTCCTCACAAGTGCCCTGTAGATTTCCGCCCGGAACTCTTCCACGTCTTCTGTGGCCTTCTCCCAGACCTTCAGGCTCCCTATGTCTATGTAAAACTCCTCTATCCCGACCGCTTCGAGGGCGGTTATGGCCGTGAGAAGCACCTCGGCGGCCATCTTCGTGACGTCCCCGCCTATGTACTCCACCCCGGCCTGCCACTGCCCCCTCACGCCGCCGTCAAGCACCTCGCTGATGTAGTAGAGCTTGAGCTTCTCCGGAACTTCCTTGATGTTCTCCAGTATCTGCGACGTTATGTCTGGTTTGATGACGTAGAACTCGTTGTTGTAGGCGAATTTCGTCCCCTTCCTGAGGCCCTCGCGGTACTCCTCGATCGCGGGCAGAAAGACCTCGCGGTAGCCCCACAGCTCGAAGGTTCTCCTCAGGTACTTTCCAATCTCGGATAACCTCTCTGACTCGGCAAGTAAACCCTTTCTCACACTAACCCCTCCTGAGTTTTATTCAAAGGATCAGCGGCGTTAGAACTATCCAGGTCTAACGAAGCTCCAGAAGAGTCAATGATGGCGGTAAGTCACCAGAAAAGCCGGTACGCTAAGGCACCTCGCGTTTGGCTCCTTGAAATACGTTCCAACTTTGGTATTTTTTCCGAACATCTCCTTTCCCTCCACTGGTGCCCCCCATAGGTTGAAGGGGTTTAAAATATTATCCCTCAATTTATTGTCATTTAGTCAGCTTTTCATCTGATAACTGTCATCATGGCGGAGGCGGAAGGTGGTGTCAATTTTCGCTTGTTCGCTTGACATATCCAAAAGGTTAATAGCCATCTCCGACTACAATATAGTGGTGATTCTTGATGGAGATAACCGACAAAGAGGTTTTTGAGATAGCGATAAGCTCCGAGATTAGGGCCAGGGAGGCCTACGAGAAGCTGGCCTCCATGACCAAGAGCGACATAATACGCGACGAGCTCCTGTTTCTTGCGAGGGAAGAGGACAAGCACCGCGAGATAATAGAAAAGATGGCCGAGAAGTTCGAGGGCACCAGGACAGAGCCTAAGAAGATAGACATCGACGTCATGGGTGAGTTCAGGGTCATCGCCGAGAAGATGGCGGAGGCTATTAAGAAGCCTGACATCAACATCGACGAGGTCTACGAGATAGCCATGAAGGCAGAAGTCGTCAGCGAGAAGCTCTACAAGGAGTTAGCCGGCTACGCCGCCACCGACAACACGCGCCTCATCCTTGAGATGCTCGCGGACATGGAGCACAACCACTACAACATCCTGAAGAAGCAGTACGACTACATCATGCGCTACCCGGAGATATACAAGGAGGAGTTCTACGACCAGCTGATGAAGGATGTAAACTTCAACTTCTGACGGCCTTCTTACCTTCCTTTGTATTTTGGATTATCCGGATTTTTGGGGCCTACTGTTGCTCCTGTAAGTTGTTTGCTGTGAACTTTAGAACACCGAAAGCCTAATAAATGACAGCAACGTAACTTTAAGTGCAAAACCCCGTTGGGGGGGGGCGATGCCAAGGAGAGTATTAGCTCTAGTCTTGGTTGGTGTTTTGATTTTTGCAGCGACTGCTGTGGTAGCGACTAACCTCAGCGATATTGCGCCGCAAGTGATTTCGGATCCGTTAGTACGGGATACTGGAAGCTTTTCAATACCCCAAGGGGACTTATATACATGGATAAGTGGATATGCAAGTCAAAGTAACCCTGGCCTCTTGTATAATGTATACGGAGGAGCTGGGGACTCTGGGATTTGCGAAGTATATACATACAGTTTTGATCCATCTACTGTCAGTACACTTCATAAAGCATGGTTCTCAGCCCAGATTTCTACAAAGGGATGGTGCTATGATGTACGTATAATCTATGCTGAAATTTCTTGGGTTCCTGGATGATATATTACGTGGTTACTTTACAATTTTTTATATCTTGCTTAAACTAAATTATCACGAACTAGGGAGGTGTTGATGATTAGGGTCAGCAAAAAAACTATTATTATATTAATTGTCATAGTTACCCTCTCTTTCCAAAAGTCAACCCTGCTAGTTAATGCAACCCCATACTGGTTCAAGGAAGGGATTTATGCAAAATATATCTCAAAAGAACCAGAAGGAATGGATTTGATAAAAATTAAGATTTCAGACAGTGAAGCAATTGTTTTTTACTGTCATCAAATTGAGTTCACGTGGCGCGTCCTCAAGGTCACCGACGATAAGGCACAGATAGGGGTTCTGCTTCAAGGATTCAGGTGCACAAGGAAAAAGTGGGATGTTTTGGATGAAGACATTGCCAGAGAGTTGCTCCAAGGGTACCAAGAGAGATACAACTTCACCGGCGGGGGGTGCATAACGGTGGAGTCTGAAACAATAAACGCCACGGTATGTGAAGACAGTTACATGGAGCAGACGGAGCGTTATAGGGCCGCTTTGGGAATAGCGGAAGGAAGAGGCTATTTATTCAATGAGTCATACATACCTGAAAACTTTACTCGGAGTGGAACCTTTGAGCTCAACCTGAAGACGAGCGATATCTATGTCAACGGGAGTCCTGTGGGAAAGAACTTCCTCTGGGCCGAAAACCCGGCCAACATGACCGGGCTTGAGATACTTTCAGGTCTGAAAATTGAAGATGTCCGGGAAATAAATTCCACTATACTCACATATTATGGCGACTTCAACGCTCCGATCTATATGGCCCAAACTAATATGATAAGCGTTAGTGATATTGGGCTCTCCGGAAAGGATCTTTTCTTCTATGATGGATCAAGCGGTCTTGTAATATCACTTTTCATGCCCTTCAGCCCACTGTGGGAGATTATGGGAGTGTCTGGGACATCTATAGCAGATACATACCTCCAAATGAAATACAGAGATGAAATCCAGAAGAGCAACAAGATGCCACCCTTTGGCCTCGTCTTAGCCGAGACCAACATCGACTTCACGAAGCCGGCTGAGCTCCCCGACGAGGGGCCGTCAAAGACCGCCATAGCGGCGGCGGTTGGAGTGGCAGCAATCCTCGTAGCTCTCGCCCTCTGGAGGTGGAGGCGTTGAGGGAAATCCTCCGCTGGGAGCTCCGCTCCCCCCTAAACCTTGCGATGGCCTCCGGGGGTGCGGTTCTGATAGGACTGGTCATGAAGCGGTACTACATGACCTGGAGTGCGAGCTCCCACCAGGGGCCGTACGGGGTTGATATACTGGGTTCCGTTTTTCGCGACGCGTTCACCGGTGACGTCTACCTCCTCCTGGCCCTCCTCGTTCCCTTCCTCGTCACCCTGGCGGTGAGGCTCGAAAGGGACGAGGGGGTCGCGCTTTCCGTCTATTCCCTCCCGGTTTCGAGGGTTAGAATCCTCCTCGCCAAGTTCCTGGCGGCTTTCCTGGTGCTCTTCATCTTCGTCTTCTCGGTGCATCTGCTGCTCTTCTACCTTCACTTCGCGGACACCCCCAAAGCCGTCATCGAGGTGCTGAAGGTCCAGACCATCCCAATGGCTTTCTTCTACCTCTCGGCCCTTCTCTTCATGGTCTCGGTCGCGGCAGTGGTTGCCATAGCCTCACCCAACACCTACGTTTCGATCTTCGGCGGCTTCGTGCTCCTCTACCTCCCCGAGTTCCTGGGCGCCGGGTGGTTCTGGCTCCTGAAGTGGAGGGATGCACTGACCAACTATATGTGGGCCACGATATCCCTGAGCATGGATCCGGTCTTTGGCCGGGAGTTCATCAAAGCATCGCTCCTCCCCGCCCTCGTTCTCACGGCGCTCTACCTCCTTATCGGCAACTGGAGGGACGTGAGATGAGGCTCTTTCGGGTTCTCCTCCTCACCCTCATGCTGGTCTCACTCCTGAGCCTGGGTCTGCAGTCGGGCCTCGAACCCAGCGACGTCCACTACCACAACGCCTTCTTGTCCAGCAGGCAGGCGACGGCGGTTTACATCTCCTCGGCCTCCTCGGCAAAGCTCTACGCCGTTGGCATTGGAGAATTCAGGGTGAGAGACATTCAGACCGGTGAGGTGATATTCTCCGGAAGGGTTAACGGCAACGGGGCCTTCGCGGTGGTGTTTCCCCACCCCGGCTTCTACGAGTTCAGCGGGAACTCCAGCCAGGGCATTACGATAACGATAACGCCCGTGGAGGTGGGCTTTCCCGGGAGGCAGAAGACGGCACACCTGTGGACAGCTGTCCTCTTCGGCGGGCTGCTGGCCGTAACGCTCCTCGGGGGTGGCAGGAGATGACCGTAATCCGGGCGGAAAACCTGCACAAGTACTTCGGCCCGATAAAGGCCCTCCAGGGGGTGACCGTTGAAATTCCGGAGGGCTTAACGCTAATCCTTGGCCCGAACGGTGGCGGAAAGAGCACGTTCATGAAGGTCGCCCTCGGGCTCTACAGGCCGACGAAGGGGAGCGTGAAGCTCCTGGGAAAAGACCCCTGGAAAAGTCCCGAGGCCAGGAAAAGCGTCGGCGTCGCCTTCGACCCCGGGAGGTTCCCCAAGCTGACGACCGGGCGGGAGTGGCTGGAGTTCATAGCGAAGGGCCGGGGAGCCAGTGAGGAGGACGTCGAGAAAGCCGCCGGGCTGTTCGGCATCGAGGACGCCCTTGACAGGAGGATAGAGGGCTACTCCTCGGGGATGCTCAAGAGGCTGAGCCTTGCACAGGCCTTCGTTGGCGAACCTGACGTCATCTTCCTCGATGAGCCCCTTGCCAACGTGGACTTCGAGAGCGTCGCTGAAATAGTCGGCGTCATCGGGAAGTGGAAGGGCAGGGGGAAGAGCTTCGTTATCATAAGCCACATCTGGGAGCCCTTCGAGAACTTGGCCGACTACGGCGTGGTCATCAGCGGCGGGAAGGTCTACCTGGCGGGCCCGTTTGCCGACATCAGGGACGACGTTGAGGCCATGTTCCGGCCGCCGTCGGTTGCCACTGAGTAAATCCCTCTGTTCTCTTTATCCTCCGAACTCCCCGTTCAGCGCTATCCAGCCGACGTAAAGCAGAAACGCCAGCACAGAATACTCCATAATAGCCGCGAGCCCTTGGTGGCCGCTCTTCTTCACCTTCTTTGCCAGCACCCCCGTCCCGGCGTAGGTGTGGAGGAGTAAAAGGAAAACGAAGCCGAGTTTTACGACCCTGCTCAGGTGTATCGCCTGGGAGCGGGAGAAGGTCAGCAGGCCGAGTGATGCGCTTCTCGCCGCCTCACTCGTCAGCCCGTAGCCGCTGATGACCAGCAGTCCAGCCAGGAGGAGGAGCGGAAGCGACGTCCACTCCACTATCGCCAGTGCAGTTTTCGTCCTCAAGGCGCTCACCTTCCCGGTGAAGAGCCGTCCAGTATCAGCGCGTCGTCGGGATAACCCGCGCTCTCCCACGTGCCCTTGAAGTCGTAGCTTACAAGCTCTATCCTCGTCAGGTACTTGATCCACTTGTAACCCCACCGGCCAGGGGCGACTATTCGGGGAGTTATCGGCTCACCGTTGAACTCGTAGGCTATGATGATGTCCTCGTCCGCCATCACAGCGTCGAGATAGAAGTCCGTTGTAAAACCGTCGCTCGCGTAGAGGGCCACCTTGTACGCCCCGCCCCTGGGCCTTGCCAGTTCAAGAATCGCCTTTAACGGGACTCCCTTCCACGTCCCGTTCTTCCTGACCTGGTCGGGCTGGCTCACGCAGTAGAGGGGCGACTCCACCTCCCTGGAGGGGAACTTCCTGAGCTCCTCGTAGGTTATGTTGTAGGGCCTCTCGACGAGTCCGGTGATCTGGATAACTCCAGACTGCCCGCTGGAGAGCTGTTCTTTCGGCACCTGCGTTGTGTTTTTGCCGCCGCCGAGCCAGTACGTGGTGGCGACCAGCAGGAGAAGTATGGAAAGGGCAAATATTTCTTTTCTCAAACCAATCACATCCTCGAAATTGAGTACAGCAGACTGACCCCAAAAAGGCCACTCAGCGAGAGCAGGAGGAGCGGCCCCGCAACCTCCTTCCCCATTCCCATACCTGCCCAGCGGACGTAGAAAACTATCGCGAGCAGGCTCTGGATCACGAAGACCAGGGACACCCCGAAGAGCTTCTTCCCGAGTTTCGTGTCCTTCATCTCCAGATAGTTTCTGAGGAGCATGAGGGCCAGGATTAACTCAGTTAGCACTATGAGCAGGTTAATTTGCCAGTAAATCCCCATCACCTTCCGTTCACCCCGATTATGCTTTCTATTTCATTCCAGTTTTTCTCAACTTCCTCGGAGAGCACGTAGATCGCCCCGTAGTCCTCGCCAACCCTTTCAACGATTCCGTGCTCGAGCATGAGTTCGAGGTGGTATTTTACCGTGCGGTAGTTAAGGTTGAGTTCCTTAGCGAGCTGGTGCACGTTAGAGGGCCTCTCTCGGACTAGCTTGAGGATTTTGACCCTCGTCTTTCCGCCCTTCGAGCCGACCAGTAGCCAGAGAAGGACGTTCCTGAGCTTTCTGTCCATGATTGGGGGTTGTCCTTAATCCTTAAAAAATTAAAGGGGGTCACGGGAAGTTGAAGGGGTTGACCACGAACCACACGTTCTTGACACCCTGGCCGTTTATGTCTCCCCTCTTCCCGTCCTTGAAGAAGTAGTACAGCGGATAGCCCCTGAAGGTCGTCTGCTTGCTCCCGTCGTCCCTCGTTATCTCGCCGAAGTCGTTCGCTATCACCGAAGGCACCACAGGGTTCTCGCGGTAGAACACCGGCCATTTCTGGGCGCATTCGCCGTAGCATACACTGGTACCGTTCGAATCCTTGACGAAGTAGTAGAGGGTCATTCCCATATCATCAACGAGGTAAGTCCCCACGCTGGGCTGGTAGGCGATCATAACGTCGTAGTCCCTCATAACGTACCAGACGTGCTTGACGTCCTCTCCGTTGGTGTCCCCTGCCTTCTCGTCCTTGAAGAAGTAGTAGAGTGGCCATCCCTTGTAGGCGAGCTGTTTGGTGTCGTCTTCCCTCGTGATGTAGCTGAAGTCGCTCGGGTCGAGTGTTGAGGGGGCGGAGACCTCTTCCGGAGCGAACACTGGCCACTTCTGGGCGCATTCGCCGTAACAGACGCTCGTTCCATTCACGTCCTTCGCGAAGTAGTAGAGGGCCATGCCCTTCGGGTCAACGAAGTAGGTGCCTATACCGTCCTTGTAAGCTATCATGAGTGTGTAGTCCGGCTTCATGACGAACCAAACGCCCTTAACGCCTTCACCGTTCGTATCTCCGGCCTTTTCGTCCTTGAAGAAATAGTACAGCGGCCATCCCTTGTAGGTGAGCTGCTTGCTGCCGTCGTCGCGTGTTATAACGGAGAAGTCGTCCTTGTTGAGCCCGGGCGGAAGGTTGAGCTCTTCCTCATAGAAGACGGGCCACTTCTGGGCACAGTCCCCATAGCAGGCGCTTTCCCCTGAGTTGGGCACGTCCTTGGCGAAGTAGTAGAGTGCCCTTCCGTCCCTGTCCACTAGATAATAGCCTATGCCCTCCTTGTAGGCTATGTTGACGGTGTAGACCTTTCCTTTGAGCTCTCCGAGCTGCTTTTCGTAGTCGCTTACCTTTCCCTTGAGGTCACTGATCTGGCTTTCATACTGGCCTACCTTCCCCTGAAGCTCCTTGACCTGCCCCTGGAGGGCGTTGTAGTCCTCCTGGCTCATACCCTTTGGCGCGAGCCCGTACCCCACGAGGGCTCCGATGAGGAGCCCCACCAGAAGGAATCCCCAAACTTTTACGTCCATTCTTAACATCTCCATATGCATGTAACAATGTGTCCCCAAACTATAAAAGGATTTTTTATTATTGGTACAAAAATAGGGTACAAATTGGGTACAAATGTTACATAAATGAAAAGGTTTAAATAGCATGAAGGTGGAAAATTATTAGGTGATACTACATGAAGCCGAAAAATTTTGGCATTGTTGCCCTTCTCTTGGTGGGGGTTGTATTTTTGAGCGCCTGCACAGGGGGAGGTGGTACGAGCTCACCCTCTCAAACGACTCCTTCTTCCACAGCTTCCCCGCCCCAGCTCGGGGAGTGGAAGGCCGACGGTGTGATAGGCGAAAATGAGTACGCCCACCAGCTTTCCCTGGCGGGTGGAAAGCTGGTCGTTTACTGGAGGAACGATGGTGAATATCTTTACATGGCCCTTAAGGGGCAGACGACCGGCTGGGTTGCCATAGGCTTCGAGCCCACCGACAAGATGAAAGACGCCGACATGGTCTTCGGCTGGGTTCAGGAAGGCAATGCCGTTGTGATCGATGCCTACTCAACCGGAACCTACGGGCCCCACCCGCCCGACGAGAAGCTCGGTGGGAGCAGCGACATAATCGAGTATGCCGGAAAGGAGGAGAACGGCTACACGGTGATAGAGTTCAAGAGAAAGCTCAACACCGGCGACCAGTACGACAAGGCCTTCACGCCCGGGCAGAAGGTCAAGTTCATCTTCGCGATGGCAGATGCTGACGACTTCACGACCAAGCACAACATAGCGAGGGGCTACGGGGAGCTTAAGCTCGACGGGTGATCTTAATGGAGCCTTTCCAGGTTCACGCAATAGTGCAGGTTACGGCGCTCCTTCTCTTGCTCTTTGGGATTTATTACGCGAGAAAGCACGATCGCCGGGTTCACCATTACTTCGTTTACTCCGCGGTGGGCCTGCTCACGGCGGGGGTTGCCTACATGCTCTACACCGTCGTCGGCGTACCGTCGGCCCACGGCAGGTTCGGGCTCTTCGTCTACGCCTACGTCCTCTTTGCCGCAGCGAGCGGAAGGCTGTTTTGGGGGAGGAAACTAACAAGGAATACGCACAAAATGATTGCATTATCGGCGGTCCTGCTCCTCTTCCTCCAGATACTTGCCGCCCTCTACCTCTACGTCCTCTAGCTTTCTTTTTTCAGCACGACGAACTCCCCGTAGTCCATTACCTTGGTGAAGCCCTTTTTCATATAATATGAATATGCCTCAAGATGCGGGAAGGTTATCACGTAGGCTTCCTTGCCTAACTCCTTTAGCCTTCCCACCGCGAACTCGAGGAGCTTCGAGCCGTAGCCTTTGCCCTTGTAAGACGGATCGACCATGAAAAACTCGATGAGGCCGGTCTTCTCGTTTTTTATTTCCTCAGGCACCCACCAGACGTCCTTACCTTCAAGGTTGTAGACGAGCGCCACCGTACCTATTATTCGCCCGTCCTCTCTCAGGACGTAGAGCTCGTCGAACTCCTTCCCTAGTCTGAACTCCAGGAAGGGCTCGTAGACCTTTCTGAAGCCCTCGAAGTCGTCCGTTGAAGGCTTCTCCTCGACCCACTCAAGGGCCGGGTAAGCCCCACCGGTGCCCTGGTAGACACGGAAAACGAAGCCGAGAAGCTCTCCCTTCAGTTCAAGCGGCCTTTCAACCCTCTCAATCCCCATCTCTGTCCACCAAAGGTTATTAGGGCCAAACCCCCTAAAGTCTTTTGGTGATAACATGAACGAACTTGAAGCCCTTGCTCTTGCCCTTGAGGTCGAAAAGGCCGAGCTGAAGTTTTACATAAGGCTGGCAAAGAAGGCCAGCGACGAGAGGGCAAAGAAGATGTTCCTATTCCTGGCCGGGGAAGAGGCGGAGCACTGGGATATCTTTGAGGAGAAGTTCGCGGGGGCCCTGGTGGAGAAGTGTGAGCTTCCCGCGGTGGACATGGAGGCCCTCGACAGGCTCCTCGTCAAGGTCGAGGAGGAAAACCTAAGCGAGGTCGATGCGGTGAAGATCGGCATGGAACAGGAGAAGCTCACCTGGGAGTTCTACGAGAGAGCAGCGAAGGAAGCAGAACACGAGAGCGTTAGGAGGATCTTCGAGGAGCTGGCGAAGGTGGAAAAGGCCCACTACGAGCTGCTGAAGGCTCAGTACGACTAGGTCATGAAGACAGGCATATGGATGGACTATCAGGACTTCAGCCTTGAGGTGGACTGATGGGTTCGGAAGGAGCTTTATTCGACTAGCACATTGACGAGCTTAACCCTTCTCCCCGTTTTTCTCCTTATGGCCTCTATTATCTCCGGGTCGTTAACGTCGATTATCCTCTCCCCCTCTATGATGTTCACGTGAGGCTCGGTGTTTACCTCTACCCTGGTCTCACCTTCGAGGGAGAAGAGCTCAACTAACCCGAGCTCCCTCAGGGTCAGGAGGTTGGAGTAGAGCGTCGAAAAGCTCATCGTGGGGAACTCCTTCCTTATCTCCTCCAGGAGCTCGGTGAGCGATGGGTGGGACTTCCCGAGCTCATCGAGAACCTCTATCAGCCTGAGCCTCTGGGGTGTGAGCTTGTAGCCACCCCTCTTGAGTCTTTCTACCGCTTTTTCCCTCCACATGTGTCCCAATTCTCGGGGAACTTTATAAGTCTTTCTAATTAGAAATAACTTCTAAATAGAAAAGTTTATTAAGTAGAAGTTACAACTAAAATCTGGTGAAACCTATGTCGGAACACAACAGAAGGTTGGTTGAAAGGGCAGGAATAGACGTGGAAAAGCTTTTGGATATGTTGCTGAGGGCAGCCGCTGCGGAGTTTACGACCTATTACTACTACACGATTCTGAGGAACTACGCGGCAGGCCTCGAGGGGGAGGCAATAAAGGAGATAGTTGAGGACGCCAGGATAGAGGACAGGAACCACTTCGAGGCCCTCGTGCCGAGGATATACGAACTTGGCGGAGACCTCCCCAGGGACATAAGGGACTTCGCAAACATGGCCTGGTGCCGCGACGCTTATCTGCCGGAGGAGCCCACCATCGAGAACATCCTTAAGGTTCTCCTTGAGGCAGAACGCTGTGCAGTCGGTGTTTACACCGAGATATGTAACTACACGATGGGCAAAGACCCGAGGACCTATGACCTCGCTCTGGCGATACTCCACGAGGAGATAGAGCACGAGGCCTGGTTTGAGGAACTGCTCACCGGCAAGCCGAGCGGCCACTTCAGGCGCGGAAAGCCCGGTGAAAGTCCATACGTCTCGAAGTTTCTGAAGTGATTTTCCCTCTACATTTTTTTGGCGAAAAAGGTTATTTAGGAAGAACGAGACCTTATGGTGGTGATCCCATGCTGGGTCTGAACCCCATTTCGATATCCCGGGAGAAACCCCTATCCAAGGAGGAAATAGCCCAGGCCCTTCGCTGGGCCATTGAGGCAGAACTCGATGCCATAAACTTCTACGAGCAGTTCGCTCGATTTATCGAGGACGAAAAGCTTAAGAGTGTCTTCCTGGACGTCGCTAGGGAAGAGAAGGCCCATGTGGGCGAGTTCATGGCACTGCTCCTCCACCTGGACTCCGAGCAGGTAGGGGAGCTCAAGGACGGTTTTGAAGAGGTCGAGGAGATGACGGGCATTAGGACTGAGCTCTCTTCGGGCGATCCAGAGGCCGGGGTCGCTGACTACATGAAAGTTCTGAGGGACGCGTTCCTGGGAGCAGTTGAGAGGAGCAGGGTGCTCTACAACGCCCTCCCAAGAACCAAGATGCTCGGCCTCCAGTCCTACAGGGTGGACGTGATAGAGGAGAAGGACGGTGTCAGGGTCGCAAGGCAGGAGTACAGGCCGATCCCCCTGCTGACGAAGAAGTTCTACGTTGGCCTGAGAGAGCTCAGCGACGGTTCCTTTGATCCGGCCGTTGCCGTAAAGGCCGGGGAGCTCTTGGTTAAGGACGAGGAGGCTCTCCTTATAAGAGAACTCCTCTCGGCCGGCTCAAAGAGCGCTCCCCTGGGAGACTGGGAGTCCACTGAAGGCGCCCTCGACAGCCTGATGACGGCCCTGCAGATGGCCAGCGAGTCCTCCTCTGGGCCCTTTGCCCTTGTGATCAACCCCAAGAGGTACGCAAAGCTCCTCCGCGTTCACGAGCAGGGAGGGAAGATGCTGATTGAGGTCCTCAAAGGGGTTTTCCGCGGAGGAATATTCGTAACGCCGAGCCTGGACGAGAACAAGGTAGTGGTGTTCGCGAACACCCCAGCCGTTCTCGACATCGTAATAGGCCAGGAGCCCGACCTCAAGGAACTCGGTCCGGAAGGGGAGGAGGTTGCATTCCTTGTGAGTGAAGCACTCGCCCTGAGGGTTAAGGACCCAGGCTCCATCGTGGTGTTGGGCTGAGCCCCTTTCGTTTTTTGTTTTTGTCCTTCTGTTTTTCAGATTCCTCCTGTTCTGATGCTACACCCCGGATTTATGCAAAAAGTGTTATATATTTCGAACGCCAAACGTATAACCGGTGATGTCCATGGCTGAACCCCTCGTTAAGAAGGCCTACGAAACCGAGAAAAAGGCCGCGTCAAGCTACACCGATGGCCTTGGAAGGATACGCGGTCAGGGACTTAAGTACACCGGCGTTGAGAAGGTCGTTGGCAGGATAGCCGTCGACACGATAATCCACAAGCACCTGATGAAGGCCATTCTGGAGGCCCAAAAGGAGCTGGAGAAGCTCGCGGGCGAGGGGCCCATAGAGGAGACCAAAGAGGTCGAACTTGTGCCCGAGCAGAAAGCCCTAGTCAAGCGCTTTGCCGAGATGCACCTGGACATAGAGAAGGACATGATAGAGACCTATCAGAAGATGGCGGAGAAGATGACCCACCCCCTGTTCAAGAGCCTCGCCGAGGCCCTGGTCGAGAACGAGAAGGAGCACCACAGGATTCTGGCGGAGCTGATATCAAAGTACAAGGAGTGAAACTCACGAGGGGTTCCGCAGGGACTCTTCGGTGGCTTCCTAATTATTTTTTATTATAGCCGCTAAGAAATGAAACTGGAAGGGAAGTTCTATCTCTTGCAGTCTAGTGGAGTATCCTGACTAGAAGGGGCCATTCTTTGTCTTCCCAGGTATCTTTTTCAGTTACCACAATTAGGGTTGCTCTAAATATTATGGAGATATCCCTGAGACTGGAGAGTAATTTTAACACACTCCTGAAGTCGTTGTACAGTTTTAAGAATTCAGGAGCCTCTAAAACCACAATCCCATTCTTTTTGGCCTGTGTCATCTCATTCAAATACTGGGAGGTGAGTTGTGTTATTCTGTAGAGAGATGTGGGAGGTATTGTGTCAGGACCTTCAATAGTTCGTATCCAGTACGTTATCCAACCCTCTTCCCCAGGGGTTGTTCTCAAAAATGCAAGCACGGGGTATCTTCTTAACTTCTGGCGAATCTCTTTGAACTCAGTGAGAGACATTATGTATACCCCGGGGGATATATCGGGCCCCGAAGAAGAATTTGTGGGTATCTTGTGGATTTCGAGGAACCTCTTGCTGTATATGATTTGATAATATGCATAGGCCGTTAAGAGCGCCAATAATGTTGCACCGTACATTTCTATTTGCTCCGGCATCATTCCATTAAAATACAGACTGGGGTATGCCATACTAGCGACTCCTGAAAGAAGAATAGTCACGCCAAACAGCTTTGCTTGACTGTGGTAGTATTTGGAAAGAAATTCTATGATCACCACCCCACCTATAACTAGGAGAACTCCCGATGTTGCGTAGACACAAGCGCAGTTTTCTTTCATGAGGCTCTCAAAAATCCCATAGGCGACTGGAATTACTGGGAGGGTTAAATGCATGGCGGTGGGGGAGTGTCTGCCGGTCTCCTCCTCAATCAGAAGTAATATCCCGACAAGGGTAAGTGCAGTGGATACTCCCATGATGACGGAATCCAGGTATATCCCATGGAAAGGCACGCGCTTTATAGGCAAGGTAGCACTGGTTATCCACCCAAGGGATATCAAAAGAGCCGATTTTCGACTACTTCTGAAAAAAGCATTCAAAAATATAATTCCCATTCCAATTTTAAGAAAGAGTATAAAGATCACTAGATTGTCACCCATTTAAACCCCCTTTTCACGTGTTGCTACGGGATTTAGTTATGGATTTATAAATTTTTCTCTGAATGTCGCATTATCCTGATATTATCAAAAACGTATTGTAACATAATAAGGGAATACCTAATGAAGGTAAAATCACGGGCCGAGGTTCATCATCTGGCTGTACATCGACCAGTCGAGGAGGAGTTCGTACTCGGCTTTCAGGGTGTAGTAGTGCCCCTTTTCCATGTCGCTTAGGTAGCGCATGAGCCTCTTTTTGTCCTCTGCTTCGACGATGTTCTCGATTTCGGCGTAGAAGTTGGCCGCTATCTCCTCGGCCCTCATTGCCCAGCGTATCAGCTCTATGATGTCCTCGGCCCCGTGGAGCTCCCTTGCAACGGGCTGAAGCTCGGGCCCTATGTGCTCCCCAGGGAAGACCACTTCCTTTCCGGGAAACATGCTCTCGTACAGGTTTCTTAGGAGCGCCTCGTGTTTGCCTTCCTCGTCGGCAAGCCACTCAATCTTTTCCTTCAGGGCCTGGATATCGAGCCTTTCAGCCAGGCTTTCATAGAACTTTCTTGCCCCGATTTCGGCCTTTATGGCCATTCCGAGGAGCTCCTCAAGGGAGAAATCCTTAACCTTTTCGAGGGGAAGCCCCTCGTCAAGTTCCTGAACCATAAATCATCCCTCCGCAAGCAACAGTCCAATTTCGTTGTAGATTCTTATTCTATTAAACCCTTCCCTCTTCAGGGCGTCCACTATCTCTCTCAGAATTCTGTTTTGGACGTTTATTGCCAGCATCTGGCAGAAATGGCACTCCGGCGTTGACCTGGCCATCAGAAGGAAAACATCGACCTCGTCCCTTTCCACTGTTAAGCCGTAGAGGAGACCCTCATCGACTATGCTGAGCCCGGTTTCGGGGTCGTGAACGTTCCGCAAAATCCCAACTACCCTGGAGACCTCGGGGGGCAGGTCCTTCCTGGGCCCCTTTTCGGGCCTCTTTTTTGCCCTAAAAAGTTCAAAGAGTCCCAAGGCTCAGACCTTCTCCGTGCTTATATCCTCAATCTTATATCCCTTCTTGTTCTCAAAAACTCCGACGGGGTTGTTCTTGAGGTCGTAGACGTAGACGTTCTGGAACCTGACCAGGGCAAAGCGCTCGATTATGTCGCCGATTATCTTGGAGTACGCTATCGCACTCGCACCCGTTATGTTGTACTCGGCGTGGCTCTCGAAGTTGAGCCAGACCTTGAGCGTGTCGTCCGAGACCTCAAGCCCCGCAACAACACCCGAGTCGAGGATGTCTCCCCCCGTGACGGGGTCGGTTATCTCCGCGAGTTCATTGAGAACAGCCTTATAGTGCTCAGGCCACTCCCTGCCCGGCATGTAAACCTTCATTTTTCTCACCTGAGGGGAGTTGGAGTGTCCCGTTATAAGCTTTCCTGGGCAGTTCTGGGGAAGCGTTCCCTGAGGACGCCGTGGAGTCCGATGAGTATTGCGACCCAGAGGGTGGTCGAGATTAGGTACAGCCCCATGGCCAGCGGACTTCCTGGTTCATATGCGTTCAAGGGCACGAAGAGGGTGAACAGCCACGCCGAAAGCCTCGCCCCCCTGCTGTAGGATTCGGGGGTGTGGACGTAGAACGCGGCGGCGTCCATAAGGATCACGATGGCTATGGCAGAGAATGATTCGATAACGTACAGGATCCTGTCCCCGCTCAGCACGAGTGAGCCCACTATCACCGCCACCTGGACGAGCATCTCCGGCTTTGCCCTCACAAGGCCGCTTTCGGAGAGTGCGTAAACTATCAGGGCTGGTCCGAGGATGGCTGGAAGTGCCATTGTCTCGGTTCCCATCCCTATCATAAGCTCGATGAACCCAAGTGCCGTCAGGAGCCCGCCGAGGAACATGAACCAGGAAATACTCCTTGTTCCGAGCCGGAACTTTTCTATATTCCTTGAGAGGTTCCACGTCAGGAAAATCCCGAGAAGAACCAGGATTCCGCCAACGCTCATGACAACGTGGTACTGGTACATCATCTATCATCTCAATAATTCATTGTAGAACACTCTCGTCGGCAGTATAAATAAACCTTCCGGATGTTGCTCAGGCAGAACATCAAAAAAGAGAGGGGGTTGGGGCGGAAGAGTCATTCAAGCGTGACCTCGTTCTCCCAGAGGCCGTGGATGTTGCAGTAGCTGAGGGCGTAGAGCTTGCCCTTCTTGCCCGTCCTGAAGAAGAAGACCGCCCTCGGCTCGGTGAGCGGGTCGCCGTGGTTGGTGAAGGCAACCCTGCCGACGAGAACCGGGAAGTTCTCTCCCTCCGGGTGGAAGTATAGCTCGATCCAGGCGATGTGGTGCTCCGGAGTGTTCGGGTGCGGTATCTCCTTGCCGACCTGAACCTCGACCTTGACGAGGTCGCCCTCCTTCTCGTACTCTATAACGGGGACGTGCTTCTCCCCCTTCCAGTCTCCACTCCTTATGGTTCCGCTTATCATCCCGACCACCTCACTCTATCTTTTCAAACATGTCCTTGGGAGCGCCGCAGAGCGGGCAGACCCAGTCCTCGGGAAGATCCTCGAACTTGGTTCCGGGCTCGATCCCCGTGTCGGGGTCGCCCTCATCCTCATCGTAGATGTATCCGCATACTATACACTTCCATTTGGCCATTTCTTTCACCACCCTAATGTTATTAGTTCGACCTTATAAGGTTTGCGCCTCAAACCTGAGAAATGAAAAAGCGAAAAACTCACTCAAAGACCACGAACTTGTCCCTCGGGGCACCGCAGACCGGACAGTACTCGGGGGCCTCGTCCACGGCGGTGTAGCCGCACACCGGGCAGATGTATATCTTCTTTATCTCGATGTCCTTTCCGCTTTCGGCGAGCTCCTTCGCCTTGGCGTAAAGTTCGGCGTGTATCTTTTCTGCCTCAAGGGCGTAGTGGGTCGTTCTCACCGCGTCCTTCTCACCCTGGAACTCGGCGGCGTTCTTAAAGACCGGGTACATCTCCTCGACCTCGTAGGTCTCGCCGTCTATACCCGCCTGCAGGTTCTCTGGGGTCTTGCCCAGGTGCTCAAGGGCTATGAAGTGGTTCTTGGCATGGACAAATTCAGCGTGGGCTATGGCTCTGAAGAGCTTGGCTATGTTGGGGAATCCTTCCTTCTCGGCCTGCTCGGCAAAAATCAGGTACCTCATGTGCGCCATGCTTTCGCCGGCAAAGGCATCCTCCAGAAACTTCCGGGTCATTTTCCTTTTCACCGCCATGCATATCACCTACAAACGTTGTTGCATTAATATCTCCGTGCCAAGGGTATATAACGATTTTCCAAACCAAAAGTTTGATGAAACCTGCACTTCAGTCAATAGGTAGTCCTTCTCTGATAATTTTTTCGAGCCTCATGGCTTCCCTGAGGTCACCGAGGACGACGGCGCCGGTGGCTTTCTCCCCATCGTAGAAGACCTTGGTGTTCTCATTGAGCCACTCTCCCCTCCCTTTCGTCCTTCCGATGATGGCTACGCTAAAGTCGGCGAACTTGAAGAACGCCGACCTGAACGGAACGTAGCTGGCCTCCTCCCCCCTTAGTATTCTCGCGAGAACCTTCGCCTGCTCCACCGCTGTTCTGGCCGTCCCCCCAACGACGCCCCCAAGCTCCGCGCAGTCCCCTATGGCGTAGACGTCCCTGGCTGATGTCCTGAGGTGGTCATCGACCAGTATCCCCCTGCCGGCGTGGATGCCGCTCTTCAGGGCGAGCTCCCTGTTCGGCACTATCCCGAAGGCACAGACCTTCAGCTTCCCGGGGATGTAGCCCGTTTCGGTGTTTATACCGTCTTCGTCGGCGCTTATGACTTTTGACTTCAGGTGGAACTCAACTCCAGTCCTCTCAAGCTCCTCCCTGATGCGGTCACTAAGTTCGCCGTCCAGACCGAGCAGGGTCTCCCCCCTGTGAACCACCCTCACGGTGTGGCCGGCCTTGGCGAGGTTTCCGGCGAGTTCAAGGGCTATGAAGCCCCCGCCGAGAACCGTTATCTCGCCCTCCTCCTCAAGGCGCTCCTTTATCAGCCTTGCATCGTCAAGGGTTCTGAGCGTTAGGATGTGATCCTTTCCGGGAACTCGCGGCTCTCTGGCCCTCGCTCCGGTCGCCATGACGAGGACGTCGTAGGGTATCTCGCCCCCGTCCGTCACCAGAACCCTCCTGAACCTGTCGATCAGCTTTGCCTCCGCCCCGAGGAGCAGGTTTATCCCTTTCTCCGCATACCACTCGGGGGAATACGGAAAGAGCCTCTCCTCGGGGATGAAGCCCGCTATGTAGTGGCTAAGCATTGGCCTGGAGTAGTGGGGTGGCTTCTCCTTCTCGACTATGGTCACGTTAAACTCTTTGCTCAGGTTCTTGGCGAGCTCAAGACCACCCGGCCCGTTGCCGACTATAACGACCCTCACGCTGTCACCTCACTTCCTTGTGCGCGGGCCCAGGTAGAGCTCCAGCTGGGCGCCGAAGAACTCCACCGGGGCGTTCACGTACTCCGGCTGTCCCTGGGTGACGTCTTCGAGGTACTCGACGTGGCTCCGTATCGATGCGTAGTGTGCCCTCTCCTGTGCCGCCAGGAATCCGAATATCCCCCTGTGCTCGGGCAGTATCTTGCCCAGATGGCTGTACAGCCTCTCGGCGGTTTTTTCATTGACGAGTGCGACCCTCATTGCCTCGATGAGGTTTGCCACGGTGTCCACGCTGACCGAGGTCTCGGCAAAGGGTATGCCCTCCGGGACGGTGTAGTCGGTGTTCCCGAAGAGGCTCTCGTGCAGTTTGAGAAGTATTGTCCTGTGCCCCTCCTCGGCCTTGGCCAGCTCCCTGAAGAAATCTCCAAGAAGGGACCCGCTTTTTGATGCAAGGGTCTCGTAGAACCGTTTTGCGTCTTCCTCAGAGGCTATGGCGTAGCCCAGTATCTCCCTCGGCGGGAGTTGGGCAAGTCTGTCAAGAACATCTTCCATTCACATCACCATCTTCTATATTTTTTATTGAAGTATTTAAATATGCGTGGGGCGAAAAAGGAAAATTGCCTCACGAGATCCAGGCCACGAGCTTTCTGACGCCCTCCCTGAGCCGCTCCTCGTCGTCTGGCCTTGGCATACCGCGGCTCTCAACGGTGTCGACGTGGTCAAACTTGCTGCGCGTTATCATGGTCTCTATCTTCTTACCTGCAACCCCCGCCCATCCGAAGGCTCCAACGATGAGCACAGGTTTCTCGTAGTTGGCCTTGTCAACAATCTCGTAGAGGGTGTAGCGTATCCTCGGGTGTATCTCGGCCTCATAGGTCGAGGCTCCTATTATTATTGCCTCGCTGTCCGGGACTTCTCCGAGTATGTCGCTCACCGCGGGGGCTTCCTTGTCCGTAAACTTGTATACGACGGGCTTCATCCCGTGCTTCTTGAGCTCGTCTATGACTATCTCCATCCTCCTCTCAACGAACCCGTACATGGAGTCGTAGATAACGAGAACCTTGCCCTTTTTGCTCCTCCCCGAGCCCACGTCCTCGTAGTGCCTAAAAATCCTCATCGGGTCTTTTCTCCATATGAGACCGTGCCCGGGGAGTATCATTCTCGCCTCCTCGACTATTCCGAGGCTCTTGAGCTTCTTGATGTTCTGGACGATATACTTGTGGTAGTGGCCAATGACGGTCACTATGTACTTCGTCACGTGCGGCAGGTAGTTCTTCACGACCTCCTCATCGCTGTCGTCTATGGCCGGCGGGATTGAGTAGCCGCCGCCTGCGTCGCAGCTGAATATGAGCCTGTCCTCGACGACGTAGGTGATCATCGTGTCCGGCCAGTGAAGCCAGGGGACGGTTATGAAGCGGAACGTCCTCCCACCGATCTGAATCTCCTCACCGTCCGCTATCGTGTGGAAGTTCTCGACGACCTTTTCCCCGAAGAAGCCCTCCATGAAGCGCTTGGCGAAGGTGGTGCCTATGAGCCTGGCCCTATAGCCGTTGGCCTCAAGGAGCGCCGGGATGGAAGCGCTGTGGTCGGGCTCCGTGTGATGAACTATGATGTGGGTTATCTCCTTCGGGTCAACGAGCTTCCCCAGGGTCTCAAGGAACTCCTTGGTGTACTCCCCTTTCCAGGCGTCGAAGAGAACCACCGCATCGCCAGTCTTCATAAGGTAGGCGTTGTAGGTTATCCCCTCCGGGATGTCCCAGGTGGCCTCGAAGTACTTTATCCTGTCATCGTCAATCCTCAGAATGTAGAGTTCGGGTTCGTCGAGTATCTTTTCGACCCATATCTTGGGCATTTTCATCACCGAACCTACTTGGTGCGGGAACATAAAAAGGCTTTCTTAACCAAAAAGTTAAGGACGAAATTGGGTAGAGTTAAAATTCTGAAAGGGGACTCACCCTCCCTCCAGGAGTCCGAATATCTCCTCCAGGTCGGGCACTTTCCTTATCGGGTAGACCTTGAAGAACGCAACCTTTCCATCTTCGTCTATGAGGACGTTTGCCCTCTCTGAAAAGCCCTCCTTCTCGCGGAAGAGGCCGTAGAGCTTCGCAACCTCCCCGTGAGGCCAGAAATCGCTCAGAATCCTGAGCTTCTTGAGGCCGATGTGCTCGGCCCAGGCCTTCTTGCTCGGCACGGCGTCGACGCTTATCCCGACGGGAACGACGTTCAGCCTTTCAAAGCGTTCGTGGTTTTCCTCAAGGGCCTTCATCTGCTTCTCACATATCCCCGTCCAGGCCAGTGGATGGAAGGACAGCAGGACTTTCCTCCCCCTGAAATCGCTCAGCCTGAACTCTTCCCCGTTCTGGTCTTTGAGGACAAAATCAGGGGCTTGG
This sequence comes from Thermococcus sp., assembly GCF_015521605.1. Taxonomy (NCBI): domain Archaea; kingdom Methanobacteriati; phylum Methanobacteriota; class Thermococci; order Thermococcales; family Thermococcaceae; genus Thermococcus; species Thermococcus sp. The sequence continues at coordinate 19,112 of NZ_WANV01000025.1, read as the reverse complement.
TCTCCGATTTTCATAAGGGCACACCTCCAGTGCTTTCAAATTAGAAAAAAATGAAAGGTTTCTCAAAGCCTCTTACTTTCGAGGAACTTTTCAACGAGGTCGAGCTTAGGCCCGCGCTTCCACAGAGGGCTCTTATCGGTTCTGTAGGCCGGGACGCTCTCCTCAAAGGTCGGCCTCTCGTTGACGTAGAAGATTCCCAGCGGGAGCGGGTCGACCTCTATCGCGCGCCTGAAGGCCTCTTCCCTGTCGAAGGGCCCGTCCTCCATCCAGTAGGTGTGCTCCCTGTACCAGGCGTAGGTGTTCACCCTGTTGAAGCTGACGCAGGGGTGCAGGATGTCAACTATCGCGAGGCCTTTATGCTGGATCGCCTTCTTGATTATCTCGACGCTCTCCCGGAAGTAGCCCATGAAGGTCCTCGCCACGAAGGAGGCGTTCATGGCTATGGCCAGCGCAACCGGGTTGAAGGGCTCTTCAAAAACTCCCCAAGGCTGGGTCGGGGTTTTCATCCCCACCATCGTCGTCGGCGACGCCTGCCCCTTGGTGAGGCCGTATATCTGGTTGTCGTGGATGAGGACGGTTATGTCAGGGTTCCTCCTTATCGCGTGGAGCAGGTGGTTTCCGCCCTCGGCGTACATGTCGCCGTCTCCGCCTTCAGCAATGACCGTCAGCTCAGGATTTGCCGCCTTGACGCCCGTCGCTATCGGTATGGCCCTGCCGTGGAGCGTGTGGTAGCCGTTGGCGTTGATGTAGTGGGGCATCTTCGCGGCCTGTCCTATCCCGCTGATTATCGCCACCTCGCTGGGCCTCAGTCCAAGCTCGGCGAGGGCCGAGATGAGTATGTTCCTTATGCCGAAGTTGCCGCAGCCGGGGCACCATGCGACGTCCTCGCTTCCCGGCCTCTTGGGCTCAAAGGCATCCCTGCCCGTGGGAAGGTTCATTCTATCACCCCCTTGAGGGCAGCTAAGACCTCTTCCACCGAGAACGGCCTCCCGTCGTACTTCAGAACCCTGTGGTCGGCCTTAACGCCCAGTTCCTTCCAAAGGAGGTCAGCGAACTGACCGGTGATGTTGTTCTCAACAACTATGAGCCTCCTGCCCTCGAAGAGCTTCCCTGTTTTGGGGTTGAGCGGGTAGACCCAGCTGAAGTGCAGGTGGGCAACTTTCCCGCTTCCGAGCCTCTCAAGGGCCTCCTCAACGGCGTGAAGCGTTGACCCCCACGAGACCACGAGGTACTCAGCGTTCTCTCTCCCAACGAGCCTCGGCAGGGGCGCGTTCTTCCGTATCGTTTCGAGCTTTTTGACTGCCCTCTTCTCCTGCATCTTCACCGTCATCTCTGCATCTTCAGTTATGTCCCCCCACTCGTCGTGCTCGTTGCCGTTGGCTACCACTACCTCCTCGCCGTAGCCGGGAACTGCCCTGGGCGATATTCCATCTTCCGTAAGCTCGTACCTCCGGTAGCCGGGCTTCGCCTCGACGATGTGCCTCTCAAACTTCACTTTGCCCACGTCCGGGGCTGGGAGGTTGTAGTAGGTGTCGACGAAGTACTGGTCGGTGAGGATTATCACGGGCACCTGATACCTGTCCGCCAGGTTGAAGGCCTCAGCGCTCAGGTAGAAGGCTTCCTCCATGCTCCCTGGGGCGAGGATTATCCTGGGAAAGTCGCCGTGGCCGGCGTGGAGGACGAGGTTTAGGTCGCCCTGCATCGTCCTCGTTGGCAGGCCGGTGGCCGGTCCAGGCCTCTGGGCGAGGTGTATCACAACCGGATTCTCGGCCATTCCTGCTAAGCTGAGCGCCTCGCTCATGAGGGCAAAGCCTCCTCCTGAGGTGCTTACCATTGCCCTAGCTCCAGCGTACCACGCTCCCAGTGCCATGTTTATCGCCGCTATCTCGTCCTCAACCTGCTCGACGATTATCCCGAACTCCTCGGCGTGCTGGGCCGCGAATGTCGAAACGCCTGTAGAGGGGCTCATCGGATAGAAGCTCAGGAAGTTCATGCCCCCGGCCAGGGCACCTATTCCAACCGCTTCCGTCCCGCTGAGGAGGATTTCCTCCCTGACTTTCTCGTCCCCCTCAATTTCTACCTTTATCGTTCCTTCCTCGCAGAGCTTAACGCCCAGCTCGTAGCCCTTTCTGGCGGCTTCAATGTTCTTCCCAACAACGTTCTCGCCCTTGCTCCCGAAGCGCTTCCTTACGTACTCCTCGACAGCCCCGAAGTCGCCGTGGAAGAGGCCTACTATAAGGCCCGCCGCAGTTGTGTTGAGGTAGAGCTGGCTCCCGGTTTCGAGGGCGAGCTTTGTGAGGGGCACTTCGACGAGGTTCACCTTTTCAGCAAACTCTTCCTCGACGTTTTCCCTCTCGCCGAGGACGACGGTAGTGTCCGAGATCCTGTCCTCCACCCAGCTCAGAACGCCCTGTTTGAAGGGGACAAGGATGTCTATCCTCCTCACGAAGGCCCTGACGCGCCTTGAAGAAACCCTTATCTCCGTGGTGTTGATCCCGCCCCTCACGCGGGACATGTACTCCTTGTTTGCGTAGACGTGGTAGCCGGACTTCTTGAGGGAGTACGTCAGAATCCCTTCGACGGTCTGAATTCCCTGTCCGGCCGCTCCACCGAGAACTATAGAAACGTCCTCTCTGAACCCTTCCATATCACATCACTCTCATCTAAGTTCGACTTTCGACATCATAAGGTTTGTGAATTAGGCTTATATAACTTTCTTTTGTGAACCAAAAATAGTTGGGGGGTGGGGAGAGAATCACTCCTCCGTGAGTGCCAGTGCGGCACTCCCCGCTTCAAACTCTGCTGTGAAAAGTCCCCTCGTCCGGTTGGCTATCCAGACGAGGCTGAGCATTATGGGCACCTCCTCCAGAACGCCGACGACCGTCGCAAGCGCCGCGCCGCTCTCAAGACCGAAGAGGGCTATCGCCACCGCCACAGCCAGCTCGAAGAAGTTGCTGGCGCCGATTAATGACGCCGGGGCAGCAACTTTGTACGGGAGCTTCCAGAGCCAAGACCATCCGTAGGCTATGGCGAAGATGAAGTAGGTCTGTATGGTCAGCGGGATAGCTATGAGGACTATGTGGAGCGGGTTCTCCAGGATTATCTTTCCCTGGAAGGAGAAGAGGAGTATCAGCGTGAGGAGGAGGCCGATGATTGAGACGGTGCCCAGCTTCGGGAGGAACTCCCTCTCGAACCACTCCCGTCCTTTAGTCCTGAGAATGTGCCTTCTGGAGACGTAGCCTGCCGTGAGGGGAATCACCACGAAGAGGATAACCGAAAGTAGGAGCGTGTCATAGGGCACGGGAACCTCGTTGAGCCCCATGAGGAAGCCCACTATGGGGGCGAAGGCAAAGAGGATTATGAGGTCGTTGGTAGCGACCTGCACAAGTGTGTAGAGCGGGTCTCCATCGGCCAGGTAGCTCCACACGAAGACCATCGCCGTGCACGGCGCGGCCCCGAGGAGTATCGCTCCTGCTATGTACTCCTTCGCCAGCGAGGGCTCGATGAGACCGAGCCTCGCCGAGAAGAGCGCACCTATGAAGAACGAGCTTATGAGGAACATGCTGAAGGGCTTTATCAGCCAGTTGGTGACCCACGTGACCGTCAATCCTTTCAGCATCTGCCCCTTGTGCACCCTCCTTATCGCGGAGAAGTCCACCTTGACCATCATGGGGTATATCATCGCCCATATCAGCACCGCTATGGGCATGTTGACGTTCGCAACGGTGAGCTTTGAGAGGGCCTCCGGGAGCGCTGGAAAGAACTTCCCAACCGCTATGCCTGCGATTATGCAGAGGAGAACCCACAGCGAAAGGTACTTTTCGAAGAGACTCAGCCCTTTCCTCTCCATTCTTTTCCACCAGACCGACTAAAAAAATTTCAAATATAAGGGTTTCCAAAACCTTAGGTTTACCACTTTCCCGAGAACTATATAGCCTACATAGACTACTGCGGCAAAGGATTTAAAGCCCGCCCTGGAGCCTTTTCCGGTGAGAAAAATGGTGGAGAAGCTCATCCTCTTTGTCTGCGTCAAGAACTCAGCGAGGAGCCAGATGGCGGAGGCCTTCTTCAACCGCTTTAACGACGACCCGCGCTTTAGGGCGATGAGCGCCGGCACAGAACCGGCCGACGAGATAGACCCGTTCGCGAGGATGGTCATGGAAGAGATTGGGATCTCCCTCGATGGTCAGTACTCAAAGCTCTACACCGAGGAGATGGCGGATAAAGCCTACCTCGTGATAACGATGGGCTGCCTCGACAAGTGCCCCTACGCTCCCCCCGAAAAAACGTGGGACTGGGGGCTGGATGACCCTTATGGCAAGCCCATTGGGAAGTACCGGGAGGTCAGGGACGAGATAAGGCGCCGCGTCCTGGGGCTCATCGATGACTTAAAAACCGGGAAGAGCAGGGAGGAGATAATAGGGCGAAAGGGTCTTTTCAAGATTGAATAGTGGATACCCTCGATGCTTCTGATACCTCATCCTTTCTTTGGAGGGTTCTGATCGGGCGTTGCCGTTATCTCTTCCCCGCTCATGTTGCCCTTCTTGGTGATCTGACTCACTATCTCAAAGGCCTTCTTCGTGACACGGCCCTTTGCCACCCACTTCTTCAGATACTCCCTCGGTGGGAACTCTATGGCGTCGCAGGGGCATATCATCGCGCAGGTGTTGCATCCGACCATGCAGTTGTAGGGCCTTGCCACTACGGGCTTTCCCTCCTCTGAGTCCCAGTCAAAAACCCTCCTCCCGCAGGTGACGAAACAGATTCCGCAGCCCGCGCAGACGTCGTAGTTGATCTTCGGGTACCATTCTATCTCCTTCCTCTCAATCCCCCACCAGGGAACAACGCTCAGATCCTTAACGGGCCTTCCAAGGGCGTCTTTCCCTATGATGGGAGCTTCCACGTTAGACATTTCATTCACCCCACTAATCAAGAAAAAATTTTCATATAAAATATTTTTCATATGTTTTTGTTTCTAACCATCGGTTCTGGACGGTTCTGTCCAGAAGTCTTCAAGTGCGGGGACGGTCGCAAAAAATGGAGTTTACGTTGATTCCGTCTCGGGAGAGGCGCTACTGCATAAACTCTGCAAATAAAAAGGAGGGGCTTAGAGCTCCTCTATGACCCCTCTGACGACCTCAAGGGGCTCCTTGATTATGTCCAGCACGTCGTCGGCGGTGTTTATTGCGACGTAGGTATCGCCGTCCTTCTTGTAGAACAGCACCGGGCACGGAGCGAAGGATCCGATCTCGTAGTCCTCCTTCGTCATCTCGTAGAATATCTTGGGGTTGCAGACCCAGAGGATCCTGTAGGGCTCCATATCGACGCCGACCTTGGCCTTTACGACGTCGCTCGGCGTGAACTCCAGCACGACCTTGTAGCCCTTCTCCTCAAGCTTTGCCTTAAACTTCTCCTCGGCCTCATTGAGGCCCATATCGAGTTTTCTCCTGTACCTGTACATCAAACCACCTCCTCAAAGCTGTGAGAGCGATTCAAAGAGCGAGCTCCAGAGCTTTAGCGGCGTCAGCTCTGTGAGCATCATCAGGCCGAGCAGGATCAGAACCACCCCGAGGACGATCTCCCACCTCGCCCTGCCCTTCCCGCTCAGGGAGAGCCTTCCGGAGAGGAGCTTCCTGTTCACCCATTCTCCCAGGTCCTTCGATGCCGTCAGCAGGTAGACGGTGAGGCCCATCCCCAGGCCGTAGGTTCCCATGACAATGACCCCGCTCAGCGTGTCCCCGCTTAGGGCGGCGGTTATCACCGCGAAGCCCACGTAGGGAGCAATGCAGCCGAGCCACGTCGCCCCCAGGGCCGAGCCGAGGGCGAAGTCGTAGGCCACGCCTTTCTTTCCGGATACCCTGTCGGCGGGGGAGAAACTGAGGAGCCTTTCGAGTCCCGCACTGACGCGCTCGCTCACAAGGCTTGCTCCTATGGCTATGAAGCCAGCCCCTCCAATCAGGTAGAGGGCTCCCTGTATCTGGGACGCGTAGTTGCCGAGGCTTCCGACGAGGGCACCGAGCAGGGCAAAGGAGGCCACCATTCCGGCTATTATCGCCTCGACCTTCCTCCTCGCGAAGGTCAGGGAGAGCGTCCCGACTATGACGGGGAGAACGCAGGGTGAGAAAACGCTGACGATCCCTGCGGAGAATATCGGGAGCAGGACAGCGAGGCTGAGGTTGCTTCCCCCGTTGGAGGCCTCTGATCCGTCCCCGGCGGATGACCCCTGCCCCTCTGGCCGGGGGGCGGTTTGGAGTTCTTCCCCCTCCGTTGCCTTCTCCAGGAAGTAGGCCAGCCCGTCTGGGTTCAGAGCGCCTACCGCCACCCCTTTCAGAACCATCGTCCCGTTAACGGCCTTGAAGACGACCATGGTCGGCGTCCCCGGAACGCCGACGCTTATCTCTTCTCCTGGGGTTTTGGGCCGGTAGTAGCCGGCGTTGTCCGGCTGGATGACCACCACGGGGCTGTAAACCCTGTACCGGAGCGTCGTTATTGAGCGGCCTCTGTACACGTCCACGGAGACGAGCACGAACCCGCTGAGCGCCTTTTCTGCGGTGGCAGTTGGAAAAACGTTCGTTTTCATGTACTGGCAGGCGGGACAGCTCTCGGAGTGGTAGAAGATGAAGAAGTACCTCCCTCCGTTCGAGGAGACCAGTTCCCGAAGTTCCTTTTCGGTCGTGACGTCATGAAAAGACATGTTCCCGTATCTGACGGTCCCAGCGCTGGCCAGCGGTATGAGCAGCGACAGAATCACGAGCATCAAAAGCGCCCTGCGCACTCCTTTCACCTGAAAAAAGATTAATGGAGTGGTTAAAAAGCCTTTTTTTGAAGCTTTTTTCATCAAAACGCCATGTTCTCTTAACCCATCCCAGTCGCGCCGAGGTGAGCCCCGAGCTCCTCTATGTCTGGGGCAGATATTTCCTTCCCTCCGGCTATGACGTTTATGTTGCCGCAGTCGTACTTGGCGCACAGGCCAAGGCAGCCCTCGACGCTCACCTCGTACCCCTTCCTTTTCAGCAGGGCGACGACGTCGTCAAGGCGCTCTCCGGCGCAGAACTTGCACACCTTTGCGGTTGGAAAGACGTTGCATCCATTTTCACCCATGAGCACCACCGGTGTTTTATACTCTGGACTTCTTATTGGGTTTATCTTTGCCATTATAGAAAGGTCAGTGCCAGGAAATTTTACAGTTTATATCTGCCCGTATCAGGTGGCAGAGGGGTAGCATGGATATGCCTAAGGAAGAATTAAAAATGGAAAGCTACCTCCAGGGCTCGCCAAAGCGGTTGAGGCTCACCTTTCCCCACTCGAAGACCTCATCCCCGTGGGGGGACTTTTTCTCCGCGGGATAGCCAACACCTATGATGCAGAGCACGCGGTAGTTTTCCGGAATCCCCAGGAGCTCCCTGACGTAGTCCTCGGCGGTTTTCCCTTCGCCGTGCATTCTGTTCCTTATCTGAACCCAGAAGGAGCTTAGGCCAAGGTCAAAGGCAGCCAGCTGTATATGCTCCGCCGCTATGCTGGCGTCCTCCACCCAGACGTCGCTCCGGCCCTCGTCCGCGGTCACGACGATCGCCAGGGGGGCCGTTGCCAGACCGGAGGCGCCAAGCTTTGCCTTTGAGAGTGCCTTGAGCTTCTCCCCGTCGTCCACAACGATGAAGTGCCAGGGCCTCTTGTTGAAGGAACTCGGCGAGAGAAAGGCCGCCTCAAGCAGCTTTTCCACGAGTTCACGCGGCACGGGCCTGTCCTGAAAGCGCCTCACGCTCCGTCTCTTTCTCAGAACTTCAAAGAACTCCATTCCGCCCACCCCGCACCTTCGGTCTCAGGAGCATCAGATAGTGGTACTCCAGCTCCCTGTATTTTACCGGCTCGAAGTTCTCGGCAAGCCTCACGATGTCCTCGGGGGAGAGCCTCTCCTCCACTGGGGGCCCGAAGGGCATCGGCTCCTTCTTCCACTCGGCCACGAGGACGAAGGCCTTCCCGGCCCAGCGGAGGTACTCCCCGGGCCTCTCCATCTCATGGAGAACACTGGAGAAAACGGCCAAGTCAAACTCCCCCACATCGGGGGGCTCCTCGGTCACTATGACCTCCACGTTTGTTATTCCCTCCCGCCTGAGTCTGTCCTCAAGCTTCTCCGCCATTTTCGGGCTTATCTCGATGGCGTACACCTTTTTGAAGGCCCTGGCCAGGGGCACGGTCAGATAGCCGGTACCTGCGCCAACGTCCACGGCGGTTCCTCTTTGAGGGACTTCGCGGACGGCGAACTCTATCACCTCCTCCGCCGGAAAGACCCTCCGCCTCCATTCGGAGTCCAGCACACCCGCATGCTCGGGACTGAAGCGGTGCATTTTAACCCCCACTGCATCGTTGGCCATTCGGGTAGAAATTCCTTTTGGTCGAGTCAGGTGGCGCATAATGGCTTTAGAACCATGCAACCTTTGGTTTCCAAAACCCTTTTTATCCCCTCCACAGAGCCCCCAGTGGTGAGAGTATGGTGGGGGTAAAGATGGACTTTTCGAGGCACTTCCCGATCATAGGAATCGAGGGACAGAGAAAGCTGAGCGAGAGCACCGTTGCCGTTGTCGGAGCCGGCGCTCTGGGCAGCTGGGAGGTTTACTTCCTCCACAAGCTCGGTGTTGGAAGGATAATCGTTATCGACAGGGACTTCGTGGACGAGAGCGACCTCCCCAGGACGGTATACACCAAGGAGGACGTCGGAAAGCCGAAGGTTGAGGTTCTGAAGGAGCGGTTCGGGGTCGTGGGGCACTTCGAAGACCTCAACCCCGGGACGGTGGGTCTCCTGGACGAAGCTGACCTGATAATCGACGGGACTGACAACATCTACACGAGGCAGGTCATAAACGACTACGCGGTCAAAAACAACAAGCCCTGGATTTACGTGGGTGTCCTGGCAACCTACGGCAACATAATGCCGATAATCCCCGGAAAAACCGCCTGCTTCCGCTGTCTGATGCCCAAACTCCCCGAAAGGCCTTTGCCGACCTGTGCGATAGCGGGAATAATGAGCTATGTTCCAAGCTTCGCGGCATCACTGGCCGTTGCCCTGGCGGCGAAGATTCTGCTCGGCGAGGAGGTCGAGAGCGAACTGTTATTCTTTGACCTCAAGAGCATGGACTTCGAGAAGGTCAGGATACCGAGGAGGGAGGACTGTCCCGCCTGTGTGAGGAAGGAACTCACGTTTCTCGAAAAGCGGATAAAGGTCGAGCGCATGTGCGACGGCTCGATACAGGTGACGCCGCCCGTACCCATGAGCATAAACCTCGACGAGTTCGCGGAGAGGCTTGAGAAGCTCGGCATCGAGTACCTGAAGACGAGCCAGTTCATCCAGTTCGAGGACGACTACGCCGAGATACTGGTGTTCAGGACGGGCAGAATGGTAATCCGCGGTGCCGAGGACGAGAAGGAGGCCAAGAACTTCTTCGCCCGCTACCTAGGTGGTTGAAGTGATAATCGTGCGCTACGGCGAGGTCGGCATCAAGGGCGGCAAAAGGAGGGAGTTCGAGAGGAAGCTCAGGGACAACATACTCGCCGCGCTGAGGAGGAAGGGCATAGAGGGACGGGCGAAGATAATCAAGGGGCGGATACTGGTCGATGCCCCCGACGAGGCGGCCCAGATAATAGCCAAGGTTCCCGGCGTGGTCTCGGTATCTCCAGCGAGGGAGATGGACTACGAAGAGGTTCCGGATTACCTGATGGATGCCCTGAAGGGCCTCAACCCGAAGAGCTTCAAGGTCGAAACCCAGAGGCTCGACAAGACCTTCCTCAAGACCTCCATGGAGGTAAACCGTGAGATCGGGGCCTTCATCGTCGAGAACTTCGGCTGGAAGGTTGACCTAAAAAACCCGGAGCTCGTTGTCGGGATAGAGATAATAGCCGGGAAGGCCTACGTCTTCCTTGAGAAGCTCAGGGGAGTTGGCGGCCTGCCGGTTGGGACGCAGGGCAAAGTCGTCGTCCTGCTGAGCGGGGGCATAGATTCTCCCGTTGCCGCCTTCCTCATGCTCAAGAGGGGGGCTGAAGTCATCGCGGTGCACTTTGACCAGGGGCTGAACGCGAGAAACGTCGTCGAGAAGGTCGTTGACATACTTGAGGACTACTCCCCTGAGCCGATAGAGCTGATAGTGGAGAACCACTTTGAGATCCTGAAGCCCTACGTCTCGGCCCTGGTAAAGGCCAATCTCCGCGAGTGGACGTGCGTGGTCTGCAAGGTGGCGATGCTGAGGAGAGCCGCGGAGATAGCGAGGGAGAAGGGTGCGCTGGGGATAGTCACCGGAGACAGCCTCGGACAGGTGGCCTCACAAACCCTCTCTAACCTGTATTTCGAGACCATGAGCGTGCGCTTCCCTGTCCACAGGCCGCTTTTGGGGATGGACAAGGAGGAGATAGTGGCGATAGCGAGAAAGATAGGGACGTATCAGGCGTTCCTTGAGTACCCCTACTGCGACTGCCCGTTCCGCCCGGAAAGGGTCGTTACGAGCGGGAAGCTTGAGCAGTTCCAGAGGGTTCTGGATGTGCTGGAGCGGGAAGGGCTGGTATGAGGAAAGCTTTTAAAGTAACCCGGTGTAACTATACCTGGAGGTGGTGGAGATGCTGAGTGAAAAGATGCTGAAGGCCCTCAACGAGCAGCTGAACAGGGAGCTCTATTCGGCCTACCTGTACTTCTCGATGGCGGCCTACTTCGAGGACATGAACCTTGAGGGCTTTGCCAACTGGATGAAGGCCCAGGCCGAGGAGGAGCTTGGCCACGCCCTGAGGTTCTACAACTACATATACGACCGCAACGGCAGGGTAGAGCTGAAGGCAGTCCAAGAGCCGCCCAAGGAGTGGGACTCACCGCTTGCCGCTTTTGAGGCCGCCTACGAGCACGAGCAGTTCATAACCAGGCACATACACGAGCTCGCCGCCCTTGCCGAGGAGGAGAAGGACTACTCGACGAGGGCGTTCCTTGAGTGGTTCATCAACGAGCAGGTCGAGGAGGAGGCAAACGTCAAGAAGATCGTCGATAAACTCAAGTTCGCCAAGGACAGCCCGCAGGTCATCTTCATGCTTGACCAGGAGCTCGGCCAGAGACAGCCCCAGCTTCCGGGACTTCTCCTTCAGGCCGGAGGCTGAGGTTTTTCTCCCTCATTTGTTCTTCTTCCGGTCTTCCCGAAATACACAGTTTTGCGAAGAAAGGTTTTAAAAGTGTGCTTTTCTACCCAAACGCGGGTAAAGAAAAAACGGTGATGCTCATGCTGAAAGTGGAAAACCTCCATGTTAATGTTGCCGATAAGGAAATTCTGAAGGGAGTGGACTTTGAACTCGCATCGGGCGAGCTCCACGTCGTTATGGGGCCGAACGGTTCAGGAAAGTCAACGCTTGCCCTGACCATAGCGGGCCACCCAAGATACACTGTCACCAAGGGCAGGATAATCTTCGACGGGGAGGATGTAACCGACGCAAAGCCAGAGGAGAGAGCCAAGAAGGGCATCTTCCTGAGCTTCCAACACCCCGTAGAGGTCGAGGGAGTCAAGGTCATAAACTTCCTCCAGAGGACTCTGAAGAACCTCCGGGGCATAGAGGAGGTTGAAGCCTATGACATGATATTCAAGGCAGTCGAGGAGCTCGGCTTTGACAGTTCGATGCTCTCAAGGGAGCTGAACGTCGGCTTTTCCGGCGGCGAGAGGAAGAAGCTTGAGATGCTCCAGGCGTACCTCGTGAAGCCCAAGCTGCTCATTCTCGACGAGCCGGACAGCGGCGTCGATGTTGACTCGCTCAAGGTCATAGCCGGGGTAATAGCGAGGCTCCACAAAGAGGGCACCGGGATACTCCTCATCACGCACTACGGCAGAATACTGGAGTACCTCAACCCCCAGAGGGTTCACGTGCTCAAGGAGGGCAGACTCGTAGTCTCTGGCGGGATGGAGCTTGTAAAGCTCATCGAGGAGAAGGGCTTCGCGGCGGTGGGTGGTAATGGCACAGCAGTCAAGGCTTGAGGAGATACTCAAGGCCGGTTCGCTGGAGGAGATACTGGGAACCGCCGTCCCCTACCCCAAGGAAATCGAGCTGCGCGGTGAGATCACCGAGGATGTCATCAGGGAAATATCCCGCATAAAGAACGAGCCCGAGTGGATGCTGAGGCACAGGCTAAAGGCTTTGGAGCTCTTCAAGAAGCTCCCGATGCCCAGGTGGGTGGTCGGAATCGAGGAGCTTGACCTGGAGAGCTTCTCCCTCTACTCAAAGCCTGAGGTGGGCAACGAAGTTAAGGACTGGGACGACCTGCCGGAGAACATCAGGAAGACCTTTGAGAGGCTCAACATCCCGGAGATAGAGAAGAGATTCCTCTCGGGCCTTACGGCGGTCTTCGACAGCGAGAGCGTTTATTCTCAGCTCAAGGAGGAGTTCGAGAAGAAGGGCATAATAATGGTGCCCATGGAGGAAGCGGTTCAGAAGTACCCGGACATCGTTAAGCGCTACTTCGGCAGGGTCTTTCCGGCTGGAGAGCACAAGTTTTCAGCTTTACACCACGCCCTATGGAGCGGTGGGGCGTTCGTCTACATCCCGAAGGGAGTCAGGGTGCCCTTCCCGATAGAGGCCTTCTTCGTCATAGGCTCCGCGTTGGAGGGCCAGTTTGAGCACACCCTCCTAATAGCGGACGAGGGGAGCTACGTCCACTTCATAGAGGGCTGCAGCGCACCGATGTACAAGGGTTTCTCCTTCCACGACGGCATGGTCGAGATTTACGCCCACAGGAACGCCACGGTCAAGTTCACCACCATACAGAACTGGAGCAGGAACGTGATAAACTTCAACAACAAGAGGGCGATAATAGAGGAGAACGCCTACGTTGAGTGGATCGAGGGGAGCATAGGGAGCCACATAACCTACACCTACCCGTCGAGCGTCCTGAAGGGCGAAGGGGCAAGGACAGCCCAGTACGTCGTCTCGCTGAGCAACGGGCCGTATCTAAAGGACACCGGGGCAAAGACCTGGCACCTCGCCCCCAACACCAGCTCGAAGATAGTCTCCAAGAGCATAAGTGCCAACGGCGGGATAAACATCTACCGCGGCCTGGTGAGGATCTTGAAGGGAGCTAAAAATTCGACGGCGACTGTATCTTGTGACTCGCTCATCCTCGACGAGGAGAGCAAGGCCTACACCTACCCGCACAACCAGAGTGACGAGCCGAGCGCGAGCATAATCCATGAGGCAACCACAGGGAAGCTCGGTGAGGACAAGCTGTTCTACATGAACTCCAGGGGAATAAGCGAGGAAGAGGCGAAGAGCCTCATAGTCCTCGGCTTCATCAGCGAAATCCTTGAAGGACTACCCTTCGAGTACGTCGAGGTGCTGAAGAAGGTCATAGAGCTGGAGTTCAGCGAGGTAGGGGGTGTTGGCTGATGCGTCCTTCCAGACTCTCTGACGAGCGCTCTAACGAGCCTCTCATCACCCGCGAGGCACTGGAGAAACTCACCTACCAGAAGTACGGCGACAGTCCAACCATAAAGAGCTACACCAAGTGGAAGCTCTTCGAGGAGAACTCACCGCTCAGGCTTCCAACCGAAGCAAAAGCAGGGGAGGTTCCGATAAGGGGGAACATAACCCTTTCGGGAAGCGAAGCGAGTTTTGACCTTCCGGATGGAGTCGAACTTGGCGAAGGGACGCTCGGCCTCTCCCAGCCGGAGGAGTCGAGGATCCTCGGATTCCACTTCTACGCCCTTAAAAAGGCCTACAGGGTGAAGATTACTAGGGACTTGGTGGAGCCCCTCGTCATAGCCTCCCATCTCTCAAGGAGGGCCTTCATCAGCCACCACATCAGCATCGAGGCCGAGGACGTTAAGGCCCCGATAATAATCTACGATTTCGCCGGGAAAGGAGCAAAGTCCCTCGTGGTCGAGCTGAAAGCCAGAAACGCCGAGCTTGAGATCCTGACCGTTGGGAGGCACGAGAGCCTTTCTCACTACCTCCTCAGGGCGAGCCTCGGAGAGGGTGCGAGCGTCAGGGCCTTTACCGTCATAAGCGCCGGGGGGATGAGCCACCACCGCGAGGACTACTCCCTTGAGGGTAAGGGGAGCGAGCTGATACTGAGGGGAATGCCGATAGCTATAGGCTCGGCTGTCGACTACCTCACCAACGTCCTCCAGTACGGGGAAAAAACGGCCAGCGAGACGAGGGTTCACGGCTTCTCCTACGAAAACGGCTGGACGGTTCACAGGGGCGTTGCAAAGGTCTTTGAGAGCGCCAGGAACTCATCGAGCGGGGTTGTGTCCCAGATAACCATAATGGACGAGGGCTCGCTCGGCGTGAGCGTGCCGATGCTTGAGGTCGACACCGGGGAGATAGAGAGTGCATTCCACTCCTCGGCTGTAAGGCAGTTCGATGAAGATGCGCTCTTTTACCTCCGGTCGAGGGGCCTGGACAGTGATGAGGCGATGAGCCTCTTCGTCCACGGCATTGGCGAGGCCCTGAGCGGTCACCTTGAGAGACTGAGGAGCAAGGCAAGAAGCGCCACCGCGGAGCTCGTCGAGGAGCTCCTCTGAGCTTTCTTTTTTGGATCCACTTATCCTGAATTCTTCGAGTGCTTGTGATGTTTCACACTACTCTACGGACCTGTCTTAATGAACTGCTTCCGAAATATTTTTAAGTTAGCAAGATATGTTAGAAAATGACATGTATAATAAAGACATGTTAAGGTGAGGAATATGCTAAACTACAAGCGCGTAACCCCCAGGAAGATACCGGACATCAAAGAGAGGAAGGCCTACATGGTAGGCGGCGGCATAGCCTCCCTTGCGGCGGCGGTTTTCCTCATAAGGGACGCCAAAATGCCTGGAGAGAACATCCACATAATCGAGAAGACCCCGGTCAACGGCGGCTGCCTTGACGGCTCCGGCGACCCGGAGAACGGCTACCTGCTCAGGGGCGGCAGGATGTTCGAGGAGCACTACGAGGCAACCTGGGACCTCCTCGGCAGCATCCCCTCGCTCGACGACCCGGAGAAGACCATCCTCGACGAGGTTGTGGAGTTCAATAAGGAGTACGTTGGCTCCTCCAAGTGTCGCCTCGTCGGAACGCCGGGCAAAAAGGTGGACTTCAGCAAATACGGGCTGACCTTCCGGCACCTCAACGAGATGAACGAACTCATCATGACGCCTGAGGAGAAGCTCGGCGGAATAACTATAGAGCAGTGGTTCTCCAAGGATTTCTTCGAGACGAACTTTTGGTACTTCTGGGCCACGATGTTCGCCTTCCAGCCCTGGCACAGCGTTGCCGAGATGAGGCGCTACATGCTCCGCTTCATGCACCTCGTCCCCGGCCTCAACAGGATAGAGGGCGTCAAGAGGACTCCCTACAACCAGTACGACTCGATAATCCTTCCGATACAGAAGTGGCTCAAGGAGAGGGGAGTCAACTTCATAATGGGAACCAAGGTGGTTGACGTCGAGATAACCGAGAGGGACGGCAGGAAGTACATCACCCGGCTCTACACCAAGGGTCAGAACGGTGAGGGTGTCATAGAGGTCGGGGAGAAGGACCTCGTCTTCATAACCCTCGGCTCGATGGTGGACAACTCCACCTACGGCGACCTCGACCACCCGCCGGTTCTCAACAGGGGCGAGGGCGACAGCTGGAAACTCTGGAGAAAGCTCGTCGAGAAGGACCCGTCCCTCGGAAACCCCGACGTCTTCGCGGGCGACATCGACAAGACCAAGTGGGAGTCCTTCACGATAACCTTCAAGGGAGATAAGTTCCTCAAGATGCTCGAGGAGTTCACGGGCAACAGGACCGGAACCGGGGGCCTGGTTACCTTCAGGGACTCCTCATGGCTGATGTCCATCGTGGCCTTCAGGCAGCCGCACTTCAGGAACCAGCCGGAGGACGTTACCGTCCTCTGGGGCTATGGGCTGTTCGTCGACAGGGAGGGAGACTACATCAAGAAGCCGATGAGCCAGGCCACGGGCAGGGAGATATTCCTGGAGCTTCTCTACCACCTCGGCTGGCTTGAGAAGAAGGACGAGCTCATGGAGACTGTTATTAACGTCCGCACGGCCATGATGCCTTATATCACCGCCCACTTCATGCCGAGGAAGCCCGGCGACAGGCCACCAGTCATCCCGGAGAACTATGCCAACCTTGCCCTGATGGGCCAGTATGTCGAGATACCCGGTGAGTGTGTCTTCACCGTCGAGTATTCGGTTAAGTCGGCCATGATGGGCGTCTACAGCCTCTTAGACCTCGGCAGGGAGGTTCCACCGGCGCACACGCCCTATCAGGAGGTCCCTGTTCTGGTGAAAGCTATAGAGACGCTCGTCGACAACGACAAGAAGGAGCTGTTCAAGCACACCATGATGCTTTATCTCGCCGGAAGGCTGTGATGACATTTTCTTTTAATCTCCTTTATACTCTAATAATCCAATCGTTTTCGGAACTTTCCGAGTTGAAGATGCTTTTATAAGGGTTTCACAGATAGTTTCAAAATGCGGGTGAAAACAATGGGAACTGACGTGGAACGCAGAATCATCAAGGGGTTGTTTACTGTCCCCTTGAAGGATATAATCCTGGTGATAGTTGGGCTTAAGGGTGAGGCCCACGGCTACGAGATACTTAAGGAGCTTGAGAAGCTTGCAATCGGCCTCTGGAAGCCGAGTCACAGCAACCTTTACACCCTCCTCAGCAAGATGGTTGAGGAGGGCCTTCTGGAGCCGAGGGAGGAGTACCGCGGGAGGGTGAGGCGCGTCAAGTACAGTCTCACCCCGAAGGGGCTCGAGTATCTGAAGGTCTCGAACGATCTTGCTCTGCGGGTTCTATACACGTCTGTGAACTATCACGAGGCCCTCAAGAAGAAGCTCGACGCCCTTGGCGAGAAAAAGGGGATGGACAAAGAGGCCGTCAAAGAGTACCTGGAGCTTCTGAAGAAGATACGAGACATCCTGGACGAAGAGATAAAGACTATAGAATCGAATATCCCGTGATTTCTTTTAGGATTTTTCATATTTTTGGTGGTTTCGGAAAGTGTTTGAGGTCAGGGCTTGAAAAATTAACATTGTTTGTTTTCACACTCAAAAATGTTTAACACTGTCCCCTTCCATCCAGAAAAATGATATATAGGTTCGCTTCCAAAACCCTACGGTGTCTTTATGTCCCTAAAAGAGGTTCTGAAGGAGGAGCCCCATGTGGGCTACATGCTGACCAACGAAGCGATTGTCAGGGCTGCCCTGGAGGCCGACGTCAAGGTGACAGCTTTCTACCCCAGCTCGCCCCAGACGGAGATTCTCGACACCGTTGAGGGGGTCTCCCACTACCGCGACGACATTGTTGTCGAAATCGCCGCCAATGAAAAGGTCGCCTCGAACCCATGGAGGCCTTGAGGTACATATACTTCCTGAAGCCCGAGGGGACCGTGATAACGAACACGCGCCTCATACACCACCCCTACGAGACCGAGAACTTCGTGAAGGGTAAGATAGACAAATACGTGACCTACGATGAGATAGTCGAAAACATCAAAAAGTCTGGAGCTAAGCTCTACGAGATAGACGCCCTCAAGCTGGCCGAAGAGGCCGGAACTGCACTGGCCCAGAACGTCGTCCTTGTGGGGGCTTTGACAGCTCTGCCGGACTTCCCGATAGACAAAGAGGCCATGCTCGAAGCCGTGAAGGCCAGCGTACCGGAGAAAGCAATGGAGGCCAATGTTAAGGCCTTTGAGCTGGGCTACGAGGCGATGAAGGTGCTTCTCTGACTTCTTTTTTCTCTTTGACTGCCACTTCTAAGGGGAACTTTTATTTCCCCTAAGGTTCAGTAGATATCATGATGCGGTACCTCAAGTACTCCGGAATCCTGGCCGGATTGAGCTACTGGCTCTTCGTTGCCTGGAGCATAAGCCGTAACGGGTGGTTTTCCTTCTTCCACAACGCCCTGAGCGACCTCGGTTCACTCGAAATGGCCGCCTCGCCGTGGATATACAACTACGGCCTCATCGTGACGGCGGTGTTTATGCTTGTCTTCTCCATTTACCTCATCCTCGCATCGGAGAACAGGCTCCAGACGGTCGGTGGGGCGTACATCAGCATCTCGGCCCTTTTCCTGGCCCTCATAGGAGTTTTCCACGCCGGTACCAGGCCACACTCCTTCGTCTCGACCTACTTCTTCGTCCAGTTCTTCTTGGGGATGCTTGTCTACGGGGCGGGTTCAAAGGATAAGGCCGTTCGCTACGGTTCGGGGTTTATCTTCGCGCTGGCGGTGATGGGGACACTCATAAACTGGCCGTCTGTGGCGCTGATAGAGACCTACGAGATAGCCCTGGTGATGGCCTTCACGGTTCTCGTCGCAGTTAGGGGGTGAAGGCCTTTTCGCTTAATTTTTTCCACTTTGAAAGCATAACTGTTAATAACGTCCTCGCCTAACCCCGACTATAAGTCACTTGACGGATTCTTCTCGGTTTTTACCGTTCCGTGGCTGGAAAAAGGTGTAAAAAATGAAAATTGGAAAGCTTGCAGGCTTTGCCCTGCTTTTAAGCGTCGTGATGCTCGGCGCATTTATATCTGGATGTATTGACCAGGGAAACGTAACCAGGACGGTGTCGCCGGAAACCGGGAGTTCGACGGGAACACCCGCAGAGAGCACAGCGACCGAACCTCCCAGGGCGACCGATGAGAAAATCCTGGCCCTCGTGGGCCAGTATGAGAACGCGATAGAAGACGAGAAGGCTCAGCTCCAGAAGACCGGCTTCGAAATAAAGGATGGTGAGTTCTCGAACTGGGACGCAAAGGCGGAAGAGCTGAGGAAGAAAGCGGATAAAGAAACAGACCCCAGGCAGAGGACTGCAATGCTCTATGACCTCGCCAGACTGAGGTACTACGAGCTCCTCAACCTCAGGTCAGCCGTCGGTATAAGCGCTGTCGAGAAGGCCTACTGGGAGAACGCCACCACCGGCGAGCCGATAGGGGCCTTCTACAGCCCAAGGGGCGACTTCTTCTACACCGGAAACGGGAAGACGACCAGGATGGACGTCCCACAGATGGTCGAAAAGATGTACTCCATCACGAGGGGCTACGAGCTTGAGAGCATTGAAATCTACCAGGTCGGAACCGGCAGCGTCCTCGTCCGGAGCATTAGGG